>JBPCXZ010000126.1:0-19515 GCA_051008055.1 Woeseiaceae bacterium | reverse complement strand
GCCTTATGGGTATCCTGCTGGCATACGCGATGGCCTACCCGAACCAGACCATCATGTTGCTGATTCCACCGATCCCGATGAAGGCGAAATACTTCGTGGTTTTGTTCGCGCTGGCTTCGGTCTACTTTGGAGTCAGTGGTTCGATGGGGGGCATCGCGCACTTCGCTCACCTCGGTGGCATGCTGTTCGGTTTCGTGATGCTGCAATACTGGAAGAAGCCACGGCGTTAGCGTGTTTCCTCTTGAGGAAATCTTGTCAAGACCAGCAATATTCTGAGCGGCGAACGGCTGCTATTGACCCAATGCAGACTCAGACACCAGCGTGTACTGAACCAAGTATCAGGAACAGGAATGAGATATTTTCGGCACACAGCAGCTATATTCTTACTGTCGGCAATACTGCTGGCGCCTGGCGCGGATGCAGAGGACTGGCTTGCAGGTGACCACCATGTTCACAGCCGTTTCAGCGTCGCGTGGAATCGCAAGGTTGACCCTCCCACACCAATTCTTGATCGTCATGGTGCGTATTCAATTCCAGAGAATGCACAAATGGCGAAACACTATGGTCTCGACTGGTTGGTCACTACAGATCATGGTGGCCGACATCACGCAAAGTTGAATCTCGAACAGGCTTATCCAGATTTGTTGGAGGCACGAAAAATTGTTCCGGAGCTAATTCAGTTCTTTGGCGTCGAACTCAATTCTCCGGGAGCCGATCATGCGAACATAATCGTTCCGCATACCCATGATGAGGCCCAGCGGATTTACCAGTTGGAATCACGTTTCGATAAGGTAGACGCTGACCCGGCCGATTCTGGATCCAATACGACAGAGAGGATGATCGAGGCATTATTGGAAATGCAGGAGTTCGCTGAGATGCCCGTTGTGTTCGCCAATCATCCGTCTCGCTTGGCAGTAGACGGTGAAAAATACGGGAAAACTACAGCTTCAGCGATGCGCAGATGGAACGATGCAGCACCGGAAATTGCGGTAGGAATGGCGGGTGCGCCTGGCCGTCAGGCAAATGCAATCAATCCTGACGGGTCCATCGAGCCGAGTGCGGCGCGCGGTAATTATAAGGGACAAAGCACTCGCGGCGGGTACGACAGGATGACAGCAGAACTCGGAGGCTTCTGGGATTCGATGCTGGGAGAGGGCCGGCGCTGGTGGGTCACTGCAAACTCAGACTCTCACAGAAACTGGACCGATGGTGGTATGGACTTCTGGCCGGGAGAGTACGCGAAGACGTACGTGTATGCGGACAAGAGTCATAGTGAAATCTTGGCGGCGCTCAGAGCCGGGAGAATTTTCGTTACTACCGGTGACCTGGTAACCGAACTCTACGTCTCGGCTACCTCAACGACAGGTGCAACCGCAGAGATTGGCAGCAGCTTGCACCTGGACTCCGGCGATGATGTGCTTGTGACTATCCGGGCCAAAGATCCTGCGAATGAGAATAGTCACGGTGACCTGCTCGCCGTGGATCATATTGACCTTATCTTCGGTGACATTACAGGTGTGCTGGAAGACGCGAATCAGGGCACCCATTCAAGCACCAGGGTGGCTCGACGATTCAGCGAGAGTGATTGGACTCGACAAGGTGAGTTCCTCACGATGACGTACCAACTCAAAGATGTGGATCGCAGCTTTTACCTACGAGTTCGAGGGACCAATACGGAGCAACTGGAGCCAGATCCTGATCCACTGGGGGAAGACCCATGGACTGACCTCTGGTTTTACTCAAATCCAATATTTGTGGAAGTCGATTGAAAACTGAAATGCTGCTTTTGATGAAAGCGGACGCTCAACTATTAGAATACTGAGAGCCACTAATTGACGCTACTTGGTGCGGCAGGTTGTAGCATTCGGGGTCGCGTTAGTTTAGGACTCGTTCGTACCCGCTCCAGGTTATTGTCTCTGATTCATCAATCTTAACGACGAACATCGCTTTGCCTTTTACACTTAGCTGCATGCTGGTCAATAACACGATGCCATCAGGCTGAGACGGTGCAAACTCCATCAAGGTGAAGAATTCGTGGATCTTTACGCCTGCGCCGGGTTTTATCGTTTCGCTATTTTGTAGAGTGATGTGCGCTACGAACTCACCGTCTTTCACAATCTTCAAAGTACCGTCGACATGCGCCATGAACTCTTCATCCTCTGGTGTGTCTCCAACAGGCTGAAATGAGAATAGCCAGAATTCTTCCGTTTCATCGATCAATGCCACGCTCCCTTCTTTCATGATCGACTGGTAATCTTCGGTGTCGTCGGACTCGTCTTTCTCCTCGCTCTCCCGCTGATTACGGTAGGTCTCAACTTCATCGGCATTCGGCGCCCGACCATCGATCGAAACCAGAGTCCATTGTCTGGCAGTCGTCAGGCGAGGATCGAAGTGACCGACGGATGTACTTTCAGCGTCGCTATCCGCGCGGGTGAAAGACCAGCGTTCGCGTGGGTTGTCCTCAATAGACGCAAATGCGCGATCTATAAGTTCATCGTGCGACTCAGCCGAAACGAGCGGTGCGGTGAGGATCAGGATTGTTGCTATCAGCTTCAAGACTGCGGCTAAGCTTGTAGTCCACCATCAATCGGAATAGATGTTCCGGTAATATGCTTCGCCGCATCACTCGCAAGAAACAGGGCCAGTGCTGCGATGTCGTTCGGGTCAGCAATGCGTTTGTTAGGACTGCCGTCGGCAACCATCTCCAGGAAGCTGTCGACGTCGAGCTCGGTTTCTTCGGCACTCTCCGCCAGCATTGGCGTATCGACGCCACCTGGGCATATCGCGTTGACTCGCAAGCCGTCGGCGGCATAGTCCAGTGCCATCGCGCGGGTTAGTTGAATTAAGCCACCCTTGCTGACGCTGTAGGCCAGGGCGCGTGGCCCGGCACGCAAACCCCAGAAGGATGAGATATTGACGATACTGCCGCTGGTCTTGAGGAGATGTGGCAGTGCAGCACGCGACAGGAAAAACGGCACATCGAGATTAATTGCCATCGTGTCGCGCCAGTCGTCGTCGCTGGTTTCCTCGGCATTGCCACGCGGCAGGATTCCGGCCGAGTTGATCAGGCAGTCAATGGCGCCGTATTCCTCGATGGTGTCAGCCACCAGCTCATCGCAATCTTCTGCCTCTTCGAGGTCACCAGCCCAGGTGGAGATCTTGTCAGAGACATCGGCCACTTCTTCGAGTCGACCCTCATCGCGTCCGGCCGCCATGACGTTCCAGCCGGCCTCCGCGAATTCGATCGCCATGGCCGCACCTATGCCGGAACTCGCGCCTGTAATTAAAACGACATTCATGGTCGAAGTGTATCCCTATTGCCTCTATAATGCGCCACCTCTTCAAGGCGCGTATCCATGTTTCCCACAGAAAAGATTCGCAATATTGCGATCATTGCCCATGTTGATCATGGCAAAACCACGCTCGTCGACCGACTGCTGCAACAGTCCGGCACACTCGACGAACGGGCGGTTGTGCCCGAGCGAGTCATGGATTCGAACGACCTGGAACGCGAGCGCGGCATTACGATTCTGTCGAAGAACACGGCAATCCGCTGGAACGACTGGCGGATCAATATCGTGGATACCCCAGGCCATGCCGACTTCGGCGGCGAGGTGGAACGCGTGCTATCCATGGTAGATGGTGTGCTGTTGCTGGTGGATGCCGTCGAAGGCCCGATGCCGCAGACGCGCTTTGTAACCCAGAAAGCCTTTTCATACGGATTTACACCGCTGGTCGTCATCAACAAAATCGATCGTGATGGTGCTCGCCCAAGCTGGGTGCTGGACCAGACATTCGAGCTCTTTGACCGCCTTGGTGCGAGCGAGGAGCAGCTTGATTTTCCAGTCGTTTATGCCAGCGCGTTGCAGGGATTTGCCGGCACCGAGCCCGACGTTCGCGACGGCGATACGATGCCATTACTCGAGGCAGTAGTGCAGCACGTGCCGCCGCCGAAGGTCAGTCTCGAAGGCAGCCTGCAAATGCAGGTCTCGAGCCTCGACTACAACTCCTATGTCGGTGTACTGGGCATCGGGCGCATCAGCCGCGGTATCGCGAAAGCGAATTCACGGATCACGATCGCCAAGCCGGATGGGTCGAGCAAGAATGCGCAGCTCGCGCACCTGTACGGATTCAGCGGTCTCGAACGCATTCCGGTCAAGGAGGCGGGCGCAGGCGACATCGTTGTGTTTAGTGGCGTTGATGATCTGCAGATTTCTGACACTGTTTGCGAACGTGGCGAAGCAGATCCATTGCCTGCGCTGAAAGTGGACGAACCGACCATCAGCATGACGTTCCAGGTAAACAAGTCGCCGTTCGCCGGCCAGGACGGCAAGTTTCTGACGAGCCGCCAGATCAAGGAGCGATTAGACCAAGAGCTCAAGCACAACGTTGCACTGCGTGTAGAACAGACCGATGACCCGGACCGATTTCGCGTTTCGGGACGCGGCGAATTGCACTTGGCAGTTCTTATCGAAACGATGCGCCGCGAAGGATTCGAGCTGGCCGTATCCAGGCCAACGGTTATCGAGCGGAACGTCGACGGTGCGGTGCACGAACCGTGGGAACTGGTTACGCTGGACTTTGCCGAAGACCACCAAGGCGCGGTAATGCAGCAATTGGCCGAGCGCAAGGGCGAGATTCTGAACATGGTGCCGGATGGACGCGGCCGTATGCGGCTCGAGTACCGAATTCCTGCTCGCGGTCTGATCGGGTTTCGTACCCATTACCTGACGATCACAGCTGGCACTGGTTTGTTGTACTCGGTTTTCGAAAAATACGCGCCGCGTGTGAAAGGAGAGATCGGGCAAAGAAATAATGGTGTGCTGGTGTCAAACGTCGCCGGTAAGGCGCTGGCGTTCGCATTGTTTAATCTGCAGAACAGCGGCAACCTGTTTATCGGCCATGGCGTTGATGTTTACGAAGGCATGATTGTCGGCATTCATAAACGTGACAACGATCTGCCTGTGAATCCAACAAAGGGTAAGCAGCTAACCAATATTCGCGCGGCAGGCACCGACGAAAACCTCGTGCTTACGCCGCCGTTGCGCTACTCCCTTGAGCAAGCGCTCGAATTCATCGACGACGATGAACTGGTTGAAATAACGCCGCAAAATATTCGCATTCGCAAAAAGCTGCTCAACGAGGGCGAGCGTCGACGTGATGCGCGCAATAAGGCAAAAGAAGCCGAGCTTTCGTAGCGCCAATCGGGTAGATTCAATCTAATGTACAAGGGCGAACGTTTTAATAGCATTACTCACCTGGTTGGCGCATCGCTTGCGCTGGTCGGCGGGGCCGTGCTCGTTACCACCGCTGCAATAGATGGTGAAACAGCGAAGATCATTAGCTACAGCGTTTACGCCGGTACGTTGTTCTTCCTGTACCTGGCATCGACGCTGTATCACAGCATTCCGGGGCCAGCCAAAAAGCTGCTACGGGTATTTGACCATCAGGCGATCTATTTATTGATAGCTGGTACCTATACTCCGTATGCGATGGTTGCGCTTGAAGGTAATCTTCGCTGGTGGCTACTCGGATCAATATGGAGTCTTGCTGGGGTTGGCCTGGTTCTGGATGCGGTGCGAAGACACGGGCCACGCGTGGTTTCGATACTTCTGTATCTGGTGATGGGCTGGTTCTGCGTTTTTATATTTGACGATTTCGTTAGTGCATTGTCAGCCGCGAGCCTTGGCTGGCTCATTGCGGGCGGCATCTTCTATACCAGCGGTGTTGTTTTCTTCGTGCTCGACACCTGGTATCCATGGTGTCATGGCATATGGCATCTGTTTGTCATCGCTGGCAGTACTTGCCACTACTTTTCGATCCTGCTCTTGTAAGCCAAACCCGAAATGACGACGATCGACTTGAACGCGGATCTCGGTGAAGGCGACGCGTTTGATGTTGAGTTGATGCGCGTCATTAGCAGCTGCAACATCGCCTGCGGCGGTCATGCCGGAAACACGGGAAGCATGGCCGTTACCGTAGACCTTGCTACCGCAAACGATGTGGTAATCGGCGCACACCCGTCCTATCCAGACCGCGCCGGATTCGGTCGGACTGCAGACTTTTGTGCTGGCGAAGAGTTACATAATTCCCTTTTAGAACAGATAGATACGATTAGTCGTATTAGCCAGGATGCCGGCCAGGAAATCCGCCATATAAAGCCACATGGCGCGCTGTACAACGACGCCGCCCAAGATGCAGCGCTCGCCGAGATCGTCGTTCGTGCTGCACAGAAAACTTGCCCAAGCGCGGCGATAGTTGGGCCACCGCACGGCGCGTTACGAGTTGCCACTATGCAGGCGGGCATCAACTACATTGCGGAAGGGTTCGTCGATCGCGCCTATGCGGCGGACGGTACGCTGGTGCCGCGAACCGAACCTAATGCTGTGCACAGCGACATCAACACGATTACCACCCAGGCGTTGCGGCTGACAACGGCAGGCGAGGTGACTGCAGAAAACGGCGAGGTCATTGCAGTGCCGGCGCAAACTTTGTGCCTGCATGGTGACACACCGATTGCCGGTGAGGTCGGACGAGCCGTTCGCGATGTGTTGCTGAAAAGCGGAGTGGATATCCGTGCTCTCGCCTGAGTACTGCAGCGACGATACTCTGCGCGTCGCACTGGACGACCGTCATAACCGATCAGCAATAGCCGAGCACCTGCGCAGCTCGGCCGTATGGGTCGATTGTGTCGAGGGTATGCGCAGCGTTGTCGTGCAATTCGATCCGTCGTCGATAAGCCATGTCGCCGCAATGCTGGAACTCAAAGAGCAGCTAGCCTCGGTGCCGGCGACCACTTCGACACCGTCGCGCACCGTCGAAGTTCCTGTCTGTTACGGCGGCGAATACGGACCCGAGCTAGCGTCGATCGCGGAGATGCTAGGGGTGGACGAGGCGTCGGTGGTTGAGCTTCACACGTCTCGCGAACACGTGGTCGAGCTCATCGGCTTCACGCCGGGATTCGCATACGTATCCGGTCTGCAAGAAGACATCAAGGTTCCGCGGCTAACCGAACCACGGCAGCGCGTCGAGCCAGGATCGGTTGGCGTTGCAGGTGGGTTGACCGGTATGTACGCGCTGGCGGGGCCAGGCGGCTGGCCGCTGATTGGCAGAACGCCACTCGCACTATTTCGCGCCGACGAGACACAACCCATGTTGTTGAGCAGTGGCACGCGAATTCGATTTGTGGCGATCGACGAAAAAACCTTCTCGCAGATGGTCGCGCCATGAGTATCGTCATCCGTCGCGCCGGTTTGCAGACCACTATTCAGTCTGCGCCACGACGCGGACAGCGCCACCTTGGCGTACCGCTTTGCGGGCCTGCCGACCCGCTGTCTATGGCATTGGCAAATCGCCTGCTGGGGAATGCGTCCTCTGCACCGGCGCTCGAAGTGACATTATCAGGACTGCAGTTGGAGTTTGCTGAAGACTGTAGTTTTGCGGTGGCTGGAGCGCCCTGCGATGTGGGCCTGAACAATAAGCCCGTCAACATATACAAGGCACAACGCGCTAAGGCAGGTGACCGACTGCACGTCGGACCGGCATTGAAAGCCGTTCGCAGCTATGTCGCAGTTGGTGGCGGCTTGGTAGGGGAAGAATTTCTCGGATCAGTAGCGACCTACATGCCGGCCGCATTCGGTGGCTACCAGGGCAGGGCGTTGCGCGACAACGATAGCCTGCAACTGCTGCAACCGGATTTCGAATTCGCCAATGAGCAGACTCCGCCGGAGTTTCGGCCGCAGTTCTCCAATGCCTGGGCGTTGCGCGCCTGCGCACAACGCAACTTTGCGGACCTGACCGAGGATGACCAGGCCGCGTTGATCAATACCAATTTTACCGTAAGTGTGCGTAGTGATCGCATGGGGCTGCAGTTGCTAGAGAAATCGTTCGACTTACCCACCTCAGGCTATCTCGACAGCGATCCTATTTTCCCAGGTTGTGTGCAGTGCCCTGCCGATGGCGTGCCTTATCTCTTGTCCGTCGACGCACAAACGACGGGCGGCTATGCGCAGCTGGCGCAGGTAGGGCGGGTTGACCGTCATGTCATCGGGCAATTGCGCGCCGGCGATCACGTACGCTTCCTGCTGCGAACGCCGGAAGAGGCCGCCGCGGACCTGCAGGAGAAGCACGATTACTGGCGGGAATGGTTGCCGGATATAGCCTCGCTAGTCTAGGGTGAGGGGTTGGAAAGAACAAAAAAACAAAAGGATAGTCAATATGACGATTAGGCGACTAGGGGCAACTACAGGATTGTTGTTGATATTGGGCATTTCGGCCTGTGGCGACAATAGCGCCGTCGACCAGCCCGCCGCCTCAATGCATGAAACAAGCGCCGCTCCGGCCGTTGCCAATCAGGCGAACGGCGGTTCAGGAAATCCGTCCCAGGTTTTTTTTGGCGAAACGCACTTGCATACCGCACTTTCAATGGACGCCGGCATGACAGGTACAACGCTGATGCCGGCTGATGGATATCGGTTCGCAAAAGGCGAGGAAGTCATTTCCAATACCGGACAAGCAGTTAAGCTATCCAAGCCGCTGGACTTCGTCGTTGTGGCTGATCATTCCGATAACCTGGGATTCGCGACAGATTTTTACGCCGGTGCTGAGCAAATTGTGTCGGATGAAAAAGGTAAACGTTGGTATGACATGGCTCAGGCCGGCCAGAAGATGGAAGCTTTCAATGAGTACTTGATTGACTTCGCCAATGGCCAGATTCCCGAGGCGCTCAACTACGTGCCTGGCAACCCCGCGTTTGCGACCGCGTGGGAAACAATTATCCAGGCCGCGGAAGAAGCAAATGAGCCCGGCAAATTCACCGCATTCATTGGCTATGAATGGACGTCAATGCCGAATGGCAACAATCTACACCGCAACGTTATCTATCGGAACGACGGCGACTATGCCCGGCAAATGTTGCCCTATACGACAGCGCCGCCATTGGGTAGCCCCGATCCGCGGGACCTATGGGAATGGATGTCACAGTATGAAAAAGAAACAGGCGGGCAGCTTCTTGCCATCGCCCACAACGGCAACTGGTCAAACGGTTGGATGTTCCCTTCCATTGAACCCGATACAGGTGAGGCTATTGATTCGACCTATGCCGAGTTGCGCTCCAAATGGGAACCTTTGTATGAGGTAACTCAGACGAAGGGTGATGGCGAAGCCCATCCAATGCTATCGCCGAATGATGAGTTTGCAGATTATGCGACCTGGGATGCCAGCAATGCCGGACCAACCGCGGCGAAGACAGATGACATGCTGGAATTCGAATACGCGCGTTCTGCATACAAGAACGGGCTCGAATTTGAACAAACGCTGGGCGCGAACCCATACAACTTTGGCTTAGTCGGTTCTACTGATTCTCACGTTGGCATTACAGCGGTTGAAGAAGACAATTTCTTTGGCAAGGTTGCGAACGTCGAGCCTAGCGCCGAGCGCTGGGAGCACGTGTTTCTGAACAATGCCGAGCTCGGCATTACGATTATGAACTGGGAAACAACGTCGGCTGGTTACGCCGCAGTTTGGGCCCAGGAAAACACACGTGAATCATTGTTCGACGCCATGGCACGTAAAGAAACCTACGCGACCACAGGTACGAGGCCGGTAGTACGTTTCTTCGGCGGTTACGGCTACGCTGCTGACGATCTTGCAAGAGATGATCTTGTGGATCACGCCTATGCCAATGGTGTGCCAATGGGCGGTGAGCTGCAGCGATCAGCAACAGCACCATCTTTCATTGTGCTGGTCCAGAAAGATCCGGAAGGCGCCAATCTCGATCGCGCGCAGGTTGTCAAAGGCTGGCTGGACGTCAACGGTGAAGCTCAGGAAGAAGTCTACGATGTGGCATGGGGTGATGCTGATACGCGACAAGCGGATGCGAATGGCAAAGTGGCCGATGTTGGCAATACCGTCGACGTGTCGAATGCCACCTGGGAAAATTCGATTGGCGATCCGGAATTACAGGTTGTCTGGACCGACCCGGATTTCGATACAGAAAGGTCGGCGTTCTATTACTTGCGAGTGATCGAAATTCCGACGCCACGCTGGACTGCTTACGATGCCAAGAAATTTGGCATCGAAATGGACCCGGAAATTCCGATGGTTCACACCGAAAGGGCTTACACGAGCCCAATCTGGTACAAGCCTTAGTCGCCGTGATTAAAAAAGGGGCCGCACCATGCGGTGCAGCCCCTTTCCTGTTTGGTGGGCCCGCCAGGACTCGAACCTGGGACCAAGGGATTATGAGTCCCCTGCTCTAACCAACTGAGCTACAGGCCCAATTTTCTCAATATAGCCCCGCTTGGGGCAGCGAATTCTAGCAGATAAGGCTTCTACTTAGCGACGTCAAATAGGCCGCTGAGATGACCAAATATCGACCTTCCATAATCACCGTGCATACATCCGATTTTGCTCGTGATCTTAGTCAACGCTTATTACTTTTCAATGACTTATGATCATTCTTACGCTGATAACGGCTCACGACTACAGTGGCAGACGACCCATGGCTCTTCTGAAAATGCCTACGACTTTAAAGCGCGGTGTGGGCCGAAAAATTCTCTCCTTTTTTCTGCTCGCCGGTCTGCTGCCGGTCGCTCTTACTGCCAGTCTTGCCTATCTAGAAGTCGAAAGAGGCATGTACGAGGAAGTGGGGCGGACATTGCGTGCCGACGCCAGGGCCTATGGTCAGGATCTACTGGGTCGAATTCGCTTCACGTCGACGGCGGCCGATGATGCGACCAACATGTTTCGCATCGAAGGTCTGCCTGGTTTGCAGAAACACAAATACCTGCTGGCGCAATTTGAGAACGTCTGGTTTGTCGATGGGCTGGGCCGCGTTGTTCCGATTACCGGCACCGTTGACGGTTCCATCGACCGTTCGAGCCTGGGTCGACCACTGTTTCCAGGGATGGGCGATGCAGCATTACTGGCAATGAGCCGAAAGGTGGTCGACGAAAACGGTCGGTCCGGCAATCTAATATTCCAGTTTGACTCGGTAGGTATTTGGGGCGAATCCGACGATGCTGGTTCCGGGAAAGACTTCTGTGTGTTGTCCACCGAAGGCGCGGTCTTGCATTGTGGGCGGCCGATCGACAGCAGCGTGCATCAGGCATTGGTCGGTTTGGCAGGTGATGGCGTCGCAGCGACGACAGAATGGGAGTACGAAGGCGAAGACTACCTCGGGGCAATGTGGCAGTTAAACCTGGCAGACGGTTCGGCGGTGGCCGCGCTCGACGTCCTCGTCGTGCAGCCTGCATCTGTCGCGCTGCAAACCAGGGCTGATTTCAGCCGAGTGTTCGTCCCAGCGCTTGTGCTCGTGGTCATTCTTGTGGGCGTCCTGAGTTTCTCCGTCATTGGCAAAAGTCTGACACCGTTGCAGCGACTCACTGCTGCGGTGCGGCAGATAACCGCGGGCAATCTGGACGCGCGCTTGCGTATTCGATCCGGTGATGAATTCGAGTGGCTTGCGAAGGCATTCAACAAGATGGCCACGAAACTGGGCGGCCAGATATCCACCCTGAAAGCGATGTCCGAGATCGACCAGCAGATTCTGTCAGGTGCGAAGTTCGAACAAGTCAGTGAGTGCGTGTTGCAGCACCTGGTTGAGATCACCGGCTATGAGGCCGCAGCAGTCATCGCCCGAGACGATGACCGATTGAAATTCGCAAAGCTAATCTCTGCATTCGATGACGAGATTCTGCACGAGCGCATCGCGCTGCCCGTCGAGATGGGACATAGCTGGTGCCAACCGCGTCAGGTGTCGCTGGAAGAAGTGGACGACAGCGTCGCGCCTTACAGGGACCGTTTCCTGAGCTTTGGCACCAGATACGTAGCCCTGATTCCGGTTGTATTGCAGGATGATTTAAAAGGAATTCTGTTGCTTGGATCGGAAAATCGGCTCAACCTGCAGCAGGACAACCTGCTGCGTTGCATTGATCTGGCCGGTCGATTCGCGGTAGCGCTGGCCAGCGTAGAGCGTGAGGAAGCGCTGTATCGCCAGGCGCACTTCGATGAACTGACAGGTCTGCCGAATCGCCAGTTGCTCAAAGACAGGCTGGAGCAACAGATCGCGAACGCGCGACGCGACAACTTCAGTGGCGCCTTGCTGTTCCTTGATCTCGATCGCTTCAAGGAGATCAACGACGTCTTCGGCCATTCCGTCGGCGATATCGTACTGATGCAGGCGGCGGAGCGAATCGAGAACGAAGTACGCGACAGCGATACTGTCGCGCGTCTCGGTGGCGACGAGTTCGTCGTGGTTCTGCCAAGAATCAGCAGCGACAGTCTTATTCACCATACGGCTGCGCGCTTGCTGGACCGGTTGACCGAGTCATTTTCCGTGCGCGGACATGATCATTTTGTCGGCGGTAGCATTGGTATTGTGACGTTTCCACAAGATGGCGACAGTGTCGAAACACTGCTCAAGAATGCTGATGCGGCTATGTATCGCGCTAAGGAGTCAGGCCGGGCGCGTTTCGAGTTCTTCAGCAAGAAGCTCAATGCCGAGAGTCGCCGCAAGATCGGTCTCGAAAGGGATCTCAGGACGGCGTTCCAGCAAGATGAGCTACATGTCTATCTGCAACCGCAGTTCGATATTTCGACCGGCGTGATAAGTGGCGCCGAGGCGTTGATGCGCTGGTACCGCGGTGACGAAGGATTTGTGGACCCAGCCGAGTTTGTACCGTTGGCAGAAGAGTCGGGGCTGATCGTCGAACTCGGCAACTGGGTTATTGAACAAACTTGCCTTGAGCTGCGGCGTATTTTGAACAAGCGACTGCACCCGGGATCAGTGTCGATAAACGTTTCTGCCAGGCAATTGCGCGAGCCGAGTTTTGCGGACGACCTGATATCTACATTGCGAAAATTCGATATTCACCCGGGTTACCTGACGCTCGAGGTTACCGAATCGGTTGTGGCGCAGAACCGTGATACTGCAATTGGTATCCTGAACACGGTTCGAGCCGAAGGTGTACAGGTAGCGATCGATGACTTCGGTACCGGTTATTCGTCGTTGAGTTACTTGCAGCAGCTGCCATTTGATGTGATCAAGATCGACAAGTCGTTCGTAGAGCGTATTGGTGTCGGTGAACCGTCCAACAATATTTGTCGCACCATCATCAAGATGGCGCACGAACTTGGCAAAACGGTGATTGCTGAAGGTGTTGAAAAAGACGTTCAGCTCGACTTCCTGAAAGAAAATGGCTGCGATTTCGTGCAGGGTTTTTTCTACAGCGAGGCATTGAATCAAGATGCATTTATCGCATTCATCGAGAAGCAGGATGATCATACGCAACGCCGCAAAGCGCTTGAAATCGTGAGAATCTAGGGTTTCGGCGCAGCGCATTTGACCGCTGTCCGGTATTCGTATCAAATCGTTGAAATACCAATAACGATGGCTACGTTCTATGAATGATGCAGCGCGCAACGCGGATACTGATCAGGAAGCAACAGGCTCGTCGGATCGCCCGTTTCGATTTTACGACAATCGGCAGAAATACCTGGCGTTCGTCAATACTTGCAATGAAAAATGGCAGGTCGCAAAACGCGCGGCGCTCGAGCTCGAGTATCTGCTGCCGAATCCGCCTGCACTGCGGGTATTCGATGCCGGCATGGGTGACGGGACAGTGCTCAGTCATACATTGCGGGCACTACATCAGCAGTATCCGACGCTGCCGTTCTATGTTGTCGGCAAAGAAGTCAGTCTCGAAGATGTGCGGCTGAGTCTCGAAAAGTTGCCGGACCGACTCATTGAGCACCCGGCCAGCGTGTTTGTGTTTACCAACATGTATTACGCAGAAGCGCCGTGGTTGACACCACGCAACGAGGAACAAGCCAAGAATATTAACTATCGATTCGTCGAGCTTGATGGTTCCTGCGCATACGAGTACGGGCAGCAGCTCGGCAGTATGGACGAATTCCTGGTGGATGGTTGGCAGTCGAAAGCGAGCAAGAAAACCGGCAATCCAATGTACGTCAAGCCATCAGTTTTGGTCATCTATCGCAAGGACCAGCGATTCTTACTCGATTCTGTCATTCCGCAGAAGGAGCCACAAAGGGCAGATTTCGATCTGGTGTTGGCGTCACAGCCATGGCGGGCGCGCATGGATGCCGAGTTCAAGGTTAAGTACGTGCTTGGCCCGTTGACTAAAGCATTGGGACCGGGCGGTCGATTGCTGGCGGTGCATTCCATCGGTAGTGATCCCGGACTGGAGCTGATCCGTGAGATCTGGCCGGATGAGGACCCGTTCCAGGTGAATCGTCACGAATTGCTGCGCAAGTTGCGTGAGATGCTGGGTGAAGAAGCAGACCGATTTGAGCTGGGCGCGTCCGTGGATGAACGCGCAATATTCCAGTTCCGCATGCACACCTTGCCAGACGAAATCGCAGAGAGCATTGGCACGTCAACGCTATATGCCGCCTGGAATGCCGCTATCTACGTCGCGCAGATCGAGGACCAGCGTCACGAAGCTGCGCTGGGCGGGTCCGATTACCTGGATGCGACCGCGCGCATTCTCCACAAACACAACGGTTTGTGGTTCAACAATGAAAGCTTCGTGGTGTCACGCAAGCCCTGAGTCGAAGACTAGTCCTCGATCAGGAAACTTCTGAGCTGATCCGAACGCGTTGGGTGACGCAGCTTACGTAAGGCCTTCGCTTCAATCTGACGAATACGTTCGCGCGTTACATCAAACTGCTTGCCAACCTCTTCCAGCGTGTGGTCAGTATTCATGTCGATGCCGAAACGCATACGTAGCACTTTCGCTTCGCGCGGCGTCAATCCGGCAAGCACATTGTGCGTCGTTTCCTTGAGACCTTGTGAGGTCGCAGAATCGACGGGCGAGTGCACGGTCTGATCTTCGATGAAGTCACCAAGATGGGAGTCTTCGTCGTCGCCGATCGGCGTTTCCATCGAAATCGGTTCTTTCGCGATTTTCAGGACCTTTCGAACCTTGTCTTCCGGCATTTCCATGCGTTCGGCCAGTTCGTCAGGCAACGGCTCACGACCCATCTCCTGCAGCATCTGGCGTGAAATACGATTGAGCTTGTTGATGGTCTCAATCATGTGCACCGGAATACGGATGGTGCGCGCCTGGTCAGCAATTGAGCGGGTAATGGCCTGGCGAATCCACCAGGTTGCATAGGTCGAAAACTTGTAACCGCGACGATACTCAAACTTGTCGACCGCCTTCATAAGTCCGATATTGCCTTCCTGAATCAGGTCCAGGAACTGCAGTCCACGGTTGGTGTACTTCTTGGCGATAGAAATCACGAGACGCAGGTTAGCCTCGACCATTTCTTTTTTGGCTCGGCGAGCGCGGGCTTCGCCGATGGACATCTGGCGATTGATCTCTTTGATCTCTGCGATCGACAAACGGGTCTGCTCTTCAACGCCAATCAACTTACGCTGCGCGCGCAATACGTCGTCCTTAAGCTTGGCTAGCGTAGAAGAATGCTTGCGCTTCGCACGAATATGTTTCTCGATCCACGTCAGGTCCGTCTCGCTTTTTGGGAAACTCGACAGGAAATCTTTTCGCGGCATACGCGCGTCTCGAACACAGATCTGCATGATCAGGCGTTCCTGGCGACGGATAATCGCCACCTGACCGCGCAAACTACGTACCAGCAAGTCAAACAGTTTTGGCGCAAGCTTCAGTTCGAACAACTGGTCGGCCATTTCGCCCTGCGACTTGACTGTCTTCTTGTCTTTCAAGCCATATTTTTCAATGTTCGTGTTGGAACGCTTGTGCAGACGGCGAATGATCTTAACGCGCCGCTTAACCTCTTCCGGATCGGGACCAGTATCGACAACTTCATCGTCATCGTCATCGTCTGTTTTCGGCGCAGGCGGTTTGATTTCCTCCGGTTCGTTCGGGTCGATGAAGCCGACAACAAAATCCTGCATGCGGGTTTCTTCCGCAAAGACTTTGTCGGCAACGCCGAGCAACAAATCGATTGTCGGGGGGAAGTGGGTCATGTGCCACTTGACCTTGTTCAGGCCGGCCTCGATACGCTTGGCGATCTCAATCTCGCCCTGTCGAGTCAACAACTCAACCGTACCCATTTCACGCATGTACATGCGTACCGGGTCAGTGGTGCGACCAAACTCAGCGTCAACGCTGGCAAGCGCCGCTTCAGCTTCTTCCTGCGCATCGTCGTCGTTGGACACCGCAGCGTCGGACAACAGGATCGACTCGGCATCCGGTGCTTTCTCATGCACGGTGATGCCCATATCGTTAATCATGTTAACGATATCTTCGATTTGCTCCGGATCGACAATGTCGTTCGGTAGGTGATCGTTGACCTCGGCATAGGTAAGGAATCCTTGCTCTTTGCCGCGGGCAATCAAATCTTTGAGCTGCTGCGCCTGCTTCTTGACGCTTGTTACTGCACGTTTCTCAGCCAATGTGGAACGACCTCTAAGTAAAAAATACAAACGACCAATTATACTGCTCGGACAGTTCCCAAGCCAGATAATTATGCAAATATAGAACTGCCTGCCCGTCTCCCTAGACTATCTGCCGCAGCTCCGATTTTTCTTCGTCCGTAAGTGGGTTAAGTTTCTGTTTTTCAATCAAAAAATCGATTCTCTCACGGCGGCCTGCCAGCGCTAGCTGATCGAGGCATTCCGCCAATTCCTTAGCAGCATCGAAATCGGCCTCGTCAGGCATCTCGACTGCCGCCAGCTTGCCTAGGTGCCGACCCTGCTCGTCGTGTCGCCAGCGCTCTAGTAAACCAGCTGTCGATATAGTGGGTTCGGCATGCACAGTTTCAATGAGGTCCTGCAATAAATCGATGCCAGGGCGACTTAATCCGGCCAGTTTCTCAACGTCCAGCTTGCCACCGGCGTCCGGATAATTGAGCAGCAGGGTGATCGCACGGCGTACAACCGACGGTTGACCACTTTTTGGGGCGGCCCGAGACGCACTGCCAGCATTCGCCTGATAGCGGTCGGCGCGTTGATCGCCGCCAGAGTTCGATTGCTGCAGCATGCTGCCCAACTTGGATGCGCTTAAGCCCACCGCGGCAGCAAGGCTGTCTACCAGCAGCTCTCGATACACACCTTCCGGAATGTTATGAACCAGCGGTCGAGCCAGCTCGGCAAGCCGGGCCTTACCATCGACAGTGTCCATGTCGACCTGACTTGAGAGCTCATTGATCAGGAAATCTGACAGTGCGACGCCTTCGTCTACAGCCTTTACAAACGCCTCGGAACCGAATTCGTTGACGTAGCTGTCCGGGTCGTGCCCGTCGGGCAAGAATACGAAGCTAATTTGGCGGCCTTCGCGAATCTGCGGCAACGCATTTTCCAGCGCTCGCCATGCGGCTTTCTTGCCGGCGCGATCGCCATCAAAACAAAACACGACGTTCTCGGTAATTCGGAACAGGCGATTGAGATGATCCGCCGTCGTCGCGGTCCCCAATGTCGCCGTGGCAAAGTCGATACCGTTGCGCGATAGCGCAACAACATCCATATAACCCTCGACGACCACCAGCTTGTCGATATGTCGCAATGCCTGTCTCGCTTCAAACAAGCCGTAAAGCTCTCGGCCTTTGTGAAACAGAACGGTTTCCGGTGAGTTCAGGTACTTGGGCTCACCGTCGCCGATCGCGCGGCCACCAAACGCGATGCAACGACCACGTTGATCGCGGATTGGGAACATGATGCGCTCGCGAAAACGATCGTAATGCTTGCCGTCGTCTTTGCGAATAATCAGGCCGGTGGCTAACAGGCGCTCGATAGTCTCTGGCGTCTTGCCAAACTTGTCGAGCACGTTACTCCAACCGCCAGGCGCAAATCCGATGCCGAAACGGCGCGCTGTTGCGCCGTCGATGCCGCGTTGCTTCAGATAATCTGTAGCCACTGAATGTTCGCGCAGCTCGCGTTGCCAGTGCTTATCGACGCTTTCCATTAACGCAAAGAGCTCGTCGTAACGTCGTGCTGGACGATCGCTTTGATCGCGCGGTACATCCACACCCATGCTACCTGCGAGACTCTCTATAGCCTCGACAAAGCTCATGTGGTCGTACTCCATAAGAAAGCCGATCGCCGTACCGTGCGCCCCGCAGCCAAAGCAGTGGTAGAAGCCCTTACCGGGACTTACGGTGAAAGACGGCGTTTTCTCATCGTGGAAGGGGCAGCATGCCTTGAATTCCCGGCCCGCCTTTTTCAGCTGCACACGGCGCCCAACGACCTCAGTGATGTCTGCGCGAGCAATCAGGTCGTCGATAAAATCCTGGGGAATCTTGCCAGCCATAGTTTATTAAACGGTCGCTCCGAGCAAACGGGTCTATTGATCATAGCTTTTGCGGCGCAATGCGCCAGTCACAAGCAGCGGGGCTAGCCGAGTCGTGCTTTGACCTTGGCGCCGACCGCGCCCATATCCGCGCGTCCGGCTGCTTCTGCTTTGACTTGCCCCATCACTTTGCCCATGTCGCGAATGCTTTCCGCGCCAGTGGCCTCGATTGCAGCGTCGATCAATGCGTCGACTTCCGCGGCACTCAATTGTTCGGGCAGGTAGGTGTCCAGGATGGCAATTTCTGCCACCTCAATGTCCGCCAGGTCCTGGCGATTGCCTTGCTGAAACTGGTCAATAGAATCGCGGCGCTGCTTGACCATTTTTTCAATTACGCCGAGTACCGCCGCGTCGTCCAGTTCGATGCGCTTGTCGACCTCGATCTGCTTGATCGCGGCAAGGATAAGGCGCACCACTTTTAGCCGATCTTTTTCACCGGCCTTCATGGCGGACTTCATGTCCTCAGTGATTTGGACTTTTAGCGACATGGCAGGGGATTGACAGATCTGGAGCCGGGTTCGATCGAACCGCGGCAGGCCTGTTCTTTAGTACAGGCGCTTGCGCTTGGAATCTTCGCGAGACACGCGCTTCAGGTGACGCTTTACGGCAGCAGCTTTCTTGCGCTTGCGTTCCTGGGTTGGCTTCTCGTAATACTCGCGACGGCGCAGTTCCGTCAGGACGCCGGCTTTTTCACAGGCACGCTTGAAGCGGCGCAGGGCGGCGTCGAAATATTCATTCTCTTTTATACGGACACTGGGCATACGAATTCTGGTCTTTTAAGTAAACAACAATAAATAAACCCGGCACGTGGCCGGGGCTCAGCCGCGCATTATAACGGCATATTTCGCCTAAATCCAAGCCCTGAGCCCCCAAAATATGGGTCAATTGAGGTACCGAATTGAGGCAGGGCATACGCACGCAATGCGGTATGATCCGCGGCCTATGAACGTTCTGGGAATTGAAACGAGCTGCGACGAGACAGGCGTTGCGCTGTATAGCACTGAGCAGGGCCTGCTGGCAGACGCATTGCACAGCCAGGTTGACCTGCACGCCGTGTATGGCGGTGTGGTGCCGGAAATCGCCTCGCGTGACCACATCCGCTGTCTGTTGCCGCTCGTGCAGCAAGTGCTCGACCAGGCAGGCGTGGAGCGCCCGGACGCCATCGCTTATACAGCGGGCCCTGGCCTTGTCGGAGCGCTGATGGTTGGCAGCGGTATGGCCA
>JBPCXZ010000125.1:0-2883 GCA_051008055.1 Woeseiaceae bacterium | reverse complement strand
TGATGCGTTTCTGTTCGTCGGGAGACAAGGCCGCATGCAAAGCACCGGCGATCTCGAGCGATATTTCTTCCTGGATTTCGAATATGTTGTCGGCAGTCAATTCGCGATTGTAGGTTTCGGCCCACAGGTGCTCGTCTGTACTGGCATCGATGAGCTGAACATTAATCCGGATTCGGTCTCCGGCGCGTTGCACACCGCCTTCAAGCAAAGCTTTTACGCCGAGTTCGTCGCCGATGACCTTCATCGACTTCTCGGTATCGCGATATTGGAGCACTGACGTTCTGGAGATCACTTTCAGGCCAGAGATCTTCGCCAACTGCGTCAATAAATCGTCATGCATACCGTCCACGAAAAACTCGTCTTCCTGATTCGCGCTGCGGTTGGCGAAGGGCAATACGGCGATTGACGGCTTATCAGGCGTTGCGATGACTTCTGGCACTTCGTCACTCGAAACCTGTTCAGCACTCGCCGCTTCGGGCACGGCTTCCGGGTCATCCTGGAAGTTGGCATAAATAGCTGCAGCGAGCGCGAAAACAAGAACGCCAATTATTGCGCGATCGAGTTTGCGCCCCGTCACATGGGTAATTGAGGTGCTGCGATCGACGTTCTTTTCAAGCTTGACACCATCGGGCGTCATCTCGAACGCCCACGCAAACAACAAAGCGATCGGGAAGCCAACAACTAGAAGAAGGAAAATGAGACGACCCACCCATTCGGGCAGCGTCAGCATGGGCACGAGAATATCGACGACCTGAAGCAACAACCAGGTAACGACAACATACGCGATGGCAACGCGAAATACATTGCGGCGCCTTAGTTCGCTGATTATCCCGTTGCCGCCCGACTCTGACATGCGCTAGACCGTGATCCCGAATGCTCGAAAGCATAGCACTTCCGGGATTCTCGATGGCAGAGGAACACATTGAGTGGGCCCGAAGGGTGAGCGCCGAAGACGCGAATCAATCGATCGACCGACACGCGGATTTTCAGAACGCCGGTGTGGTCCCTCAGGCTATAGGATTGCGATAGAATCGCCTGACTGTTAGCTCAAGACGCATTCAATACCGTTTCTTGCATGCGAAAATGAGTTACATCGCCATTATTTAGTAAGCAATTGGAGGTACGCGTGCACGTTGAAACACTCGATCTGCGCGAGGTACTGGTTTTTCTATTTGCTGCCGGCGTCGTAGTGCCACTGGCCACTCGCCTGAAAGTATCACCGGTGCTTGGGTTTCTGATCGTTGGACTGGTGATAGGGCCCTATGGAGTGGCGAGCTTCACGGACGCGATACCGTGGCTGGGATATGTCTTAATCACCGACCTGGAGGGCGTCCGCCTGCTGGCCGAACTGGGCGTGGTGTTCTTGCTATTCATGATTGGCCTCGAGCTCTCGATCGAGCGGCTCTGGGCCATGCGGCGTCTAGTGTTTGGCTTGGGTGGAGCGCAGATCATTGTCAGCGGTGCAGTGATCGCCTTCATTGCAACTCTTTTTGACAACACCCTCGCAGCTGCAGTCATTCTCGGGGCTGCCTTCGCGCTTTCTTCCACCGCAATTGTGATGCAGCTGCTGTCCGAAAACCGTCGACTGGGAACAACGACGGGGCAAACCTGTTTTGCCATTTTGCTGTGCCAGGATTTAGCGGTACTTCCAATTCTGCTTCTAGTGGGGGCCTTCGCAGCACAAAGTGACGCATCTGCCATCCTCGCATTTAGCCAAGCGATCGGTGGAGCGCTGCTTGCGGTCGGTGTCATCCTGTTCATAGGCCGGTTGATTATTCGTCCAGTGTTTCGGTTTGTCGGCAGTACCGCCAGCCGCGAAATGTTTTTAGCGCTGGTTCTACTAGTCATCATTGGCACCGCGATCGCCACTCAGCAATTTGGTCTTTCAATGGCGCTGGGCGCCTTCCTCGCGGGTCTGTTGCTAGCAGAAACGGAATATCGGCATGAGGTTGAAGTCGACATTGAACCGTTCAAGGGTTTGTTGCTCGGCCTGTTTTTTGTCTCTGTCGGTATGAGTATCGATCTCGCGCAGATTCAAGCCGAACCGTTCTGGCTGATCGCCTCGGTCTTTGGGCTTTATCTAATCAAGAGTCCAATCGTTTACCTCTTGGCAAGACTGTTCGATAGGTCTCGCGCGGAAGCATTGGAAGCAGGACTCTTGATGGGTCAAGGCGGCGAGTTTGCATTCCTCGTGGTCGGTTTGGGTTTTCAACTAGGGCTGATCCCTGGCGATACAGCCCAGTTCATGTTGATCGTTGCAGGTCTGACAATGATCGCCACGCCGACAGTGGCAAATATCGCCCGCCGACTAGCTCGCACGCTTGAAGCCCGGGAAGCAGACCGCGACCAGCGCGATACCGACGTATCAGTAGGCCTTTCCGGCCACGTTATTGTGGTCGGCTATGGCCGCGTCGGCCAGATGTTGGGCGCGGTGCTTGAAGGTCAGGAAATACCGCATGTTGGTCTGGACACCGACGCCCAACTAGTCGCCCGCTTCCGCTCCGCTGGTGCCGGTCTGTTCTATGGCGACGCACGCCAATCCGATATTTTGCTGAAGCTCGCAGTCGACCGAGCGGCAGCGCTGGTCGTTACTATGGACAGTCCCAAAGCAAGCGAGCAGGTAGTGACAGCCGCCCGCCGAAATTGGCCTCATCTCGTTATTTACGCCCGTGCCAGGGATCGCGCCCATGCCATCCGGTTGATTGCGTCCGGGGCCACTCACGTAATCCCGGAGACGATCGAGGCGAGTTTGCAACTTGGCGAGATGGTGTTGATGGGCATCGGCGTACCTGACGAGGCGGCCAGGCGTGTCATTGAATCGCGACGACAAGCAGAGCAAGCCAGCATAGATGAAAGTCTGGTAAAGGCGACTTCCGAGTAGGC
>JBPCXZ010000124.1:0-3903 GCA_051008055.1 Woeseiaceae bacterium | reverse complement strand
ACGCTGCAGGAGGTTTTCAGGCAGATACTCAGCGTAAGTACTACTTTTGTGGCTGCATCTGTACCGGTAAATGTATTCAATCGTGCGGAAATTACAGACAATGTCTATATCGCACTGTTTCAAGTTGATGGGCAGGCACGTCCATATTGGGTTGGCAACGTAAAGAAACTCCGTCTTGAAGGTGCCAATGACTCTTCCGCGACCGCAGAACTTGTAGATGAGAACGGTACGCCGGCCATTGCAGCGGACGGTCGAATTCGATTCGATGCATTAACCAGCTGGACGCTGCCCGGCTCATTGCCCGCGCCCGATGTTGATGCTGGTGAAGTTGCCGGTCGTGACGGTCGGGTGGTAAGCCGGGGCGGTGCCGGTCAACGAACGCCCGGATTCGTAAGCGGCAGCCCTCAGGAAGCCAACGGTCTTGGTGGTCGAAAGATATTTTTTGATACTACCTCCACCAAACTGGCAAACCTGAATGTTGACTTGTCGACAGCGGCCGCATTGCAAGCTGATTTTGGCGCGGCTTCCGTGAATGAATCAGCACAGCTCATCGCGTATGCACGCGGTCTCGATATTGACGACTTGGATGGTAATGGTGAGAGAGATGAAGCGCGCGAATGGATATTTGGCGACGCCTTGCATTCTCGGCCATTGCCGCTGAACTACGGTTCGATAGGCGGCTATACAGATCCGGACAACCCGGCTATCTACCTGGCCGTCGCTTCTAATGACGGCATGTTGCGCATGATCCGCAATACGACAGCCGGTGGCAGTGAAAGCGGTGAGGAAGTTTGGGCATTCATGCCGCGAGCGGCGATGCCGGCACAAAAAGTCCTGCGTGCAAACGGCACCGGGATGACGCATCCATATACGGTTGATGGAGCACCTGTTTCCTTCTTCCTTGACAGAAATCATGATGGATCAATTGTCTCCAGTGACGGTGATCGGGTGTACCTGTATGTAGGCATGCGCCGTGGCGGCAAGGCCTACTATGCGTTTGACGTGACGAATCCGGAAACGCCGGACTTGATGTGGACCATTGACAAGACTGGTGATTTTTCAGAGCTTGGTTACACGTTTTCCAATCCGCGTGTTGGCCTGATCCAAACACCAACCGGCCCAAGACCTGTCGTCATGTTCGCCGGCGGCTACGATATGAATAAGGATTCCCGTGGCGTTGTTGGGACTGATGACAGCGAGGGCAATGCAATATTTGTTGTTGATGCAATCACCGGTCAGCTGCGGTGGAAGGCTGTTAAAGGCAGCGGTAGCGGTTCAGCCACACGATTCGAGCATCCGGACCTGGATGACAGCATTCCGTCCACGTTGAGCGTTGCCGATACGGATGGCGACGGATACACCGACCGAATAGTTGTGGGCGACACAGGCGGTCGGATCTGGCGCGCGGATATCCACGGCGATGACTCATCGAAATGGCAACTATCGCTACTGGCGTCAGTCGGCCGACATGCTGGAACCAGCGATATCGATAACGACAGGCGTTTTTTCCATCGTCCGGATGTGGTTCCGAGCAAGGACGGCAACGGATTATTCGATGCCGTTGTTATGGGCTCCGGTGATCGCGCCAATCCGCTGGACAAGGGCGGTTCGCACAGCAACTTCACTTACATGATCAAGGATCGACGAACCGCAGCAGGCAGCGGCGTGGATACCGGTCTGGTGCACACAGACTTCGGCGACGTTACGAGCAATTGTTTACAAACCGATGGTGGTTGCACAGTTAACCTGACGCACGGGTGGAGGCTGCAACTCGAAGAACCAGGTGAGAAAGTGCTAGCTACGGCGTTGACCTTGACCGGTAAGACTTTCTTCACAAGTTATCTGCCAAATTCTGGCACAGGCGCCACTGCGTGTGCACCTTCAGAAGGTGCGGGTCGCTTGTATGCAGTTTCATTGCAGGATGCAACTTCGGTGATGAACTATGACACGACCGACGATAATCCTGACGACCCTGGCGTGTCGACGAGTAAGGAAGATCGTAGCGTCGAGCTAACCTCTCTGGGCATCCCGGCAGAGGTCGTATCTGTGCCGCCGAACAAAATCTTGCGGCCAGATTTGCAGATCGATAATGTGGATGCGACAACCCGATGGCGTACCTATTGGAGCCTGGAAGAGGATTCGGACCTATGAGGCGATCCAAAATAGAATATACGCAGGCGGGCGTGTCGTTACTCGAGCTTATGATAGTAGTGGCAATAGTTGCGATTGTGTCAGCGCTCGCATTTCCGTCATACATGCAATACGTTGTTAACACCAAGCGGACGGTAGCGACGTCGACCCTGCTGCGGGTTGCTGATCGACAGCAACAGTTTTTTATGGACAACAAACAGTATACGAATGACCTGGCCGACTTAGGTTTTGCTGCAAATCCATTGGTATTGGCAGATGACGGCACGGTCGCCGCGGCAGGCGATGCGGATGCAGTGTATTCGATTTCTCTGTCGAATATTGCGGCGACAACGTACACCATTACGGCGGCGCCGCTGCACGGTCAGGCAACCCGGGATACAGATTGTGCCAGTCTGACGCTGGATCAGTCCGGCGCTCGCGGCAACAGTGCCGGGGGCTCCGACTGCTGGTAACTGACTTGCCAAGCAATAAAAAAGCCGCTCTCGATTGCTCGAAAGCGGCTTTTTTTTGACCTGTAGGTCCTGGCTACTTAAACAGCGAGTTCTTTAACGCGCTTGTTCAGGCGGCTCTTGTGCCGCGCAGCCTTGTTCTTGGTTACGATGCCCTTGTTGATCATGCTGTCGATAACCGGAACAGCGTCTTTGTAAGCCGCAACTGCAGCATCTTTATTGCCTGCGTCACAGGCATTTACAACTGACTTGATCTTGCTACGCATCAATGAGCGCATGCTCATATTTGCCTTGCGGGTCTTCTCCGCCTGGCGTGCGCGCTTGCGGGCTGATTTAATATTTGCCACTGGTTTTTCCGTGTCTAGCTCTAAAAGAGCCGCGTATTATTCGTGCATGGCCCCCCGATGTCAACGAAATTCGTCCTTTGGGTCGATTGCCACGGTAATGCCACCTAAATGTCTGATTTCATAACCTTTTGGGGGTAAACTCTGAGCCGCAATGAGCACTCCAGACGCTCCAGAACCCCGCCCGCAAGCCGAAGAATCGACCCGCAGTTGGTCTGTCTCCGGGCGTAGCCTGATTCAGTCCACTTCCGTGGTCAGCGGAATGACGCTGATATCGAGGATTCTCGGCCTCGTCCGGGACATGGTGTTGGCCCGATTCTTTGCGATTTCGATGGTTATGGACGCCTTCCTCGTTGCGAACCGCATACCCAATATGCTGCGTCGATTCTTCGCCGAAGGCGCATTCTCACAAGGCTTCGTACCGGTCATGGCTCGCTACCGGGAAAAACACAGCCATGTCGAAGCCCGCGAGTTTGTCGACGCAATTGCGGGCACCTTCGCCATTGTCTTGTTCTTCGTAACACTCGTCGGCGTGATTGCGGCGCCGCTGCTGGTCGCGATCGTCGCTCCTGGATTCATAGGCGATGGCGGCGACTTCGAGCTGGCGACCATGATGTTGCGATTCACGTTTCCGTACCTGTTCTTCGTGTCACTGACGGCATTCGCCGGCGGCATTCTGAATACTTACGGGCGCTTCGCCGTGCCGGCATTTACCCCGGTTATCTTGAATATTGCCCTGATTGCCGGGGTCTATTACCTGGCGCCGATTCTTGAAGAACCCGGCATGGCATTGGCCTATGCGGTGTTCGCGGCAGGCGTCATCCAGCTACTATTCCAGGTGCCGTTTCTGCTGCGGATTCGGGCGCTGCCAAGGCCGAAGTGGAATTTCCGGCACGAGGGCGTGCAACGCTCCATGCGACTCATGCTGCCGGCGATTTTTGGCTCATCTGTCGCACAGA
>JBPCXZ010000123.1:0-18379 GCA_051008055.1 Woeseiaceae bacterium | reverse complement strand
GACTTACGCGATCTGCAAGTCGAGCTCATTGATCGCTTCGGGCTGTTGCCGGATCCTGCGAAGAACCTGATGCGCATCGCCGCAATCAAGCGCTCGGCGCGCAAGCTCGGCATCGAAAAAATCGACGCAGCCGACAAGGGCGGCTTCCTTGTTTTCGGCGCGAAGAGCGATATCGACCCTGTAGCCTTGGTGCAATTAGTGCAAAATAGCGCTTCAGGCTACAAATTGCAGGGCTCACACCGATTGCAGTTCCGCGGTGAATTCGATGCTATTGAAGAAAGATTTGCAGCAGTAGAGAAACTGGTCGAACGCCTCGCAGCCAAGTAATCTGGTAGCGAATGTTAAGAGATATTTGATGAAATCAATCTTTGCAAAGACGATGCTATTCGCCCTGGCAGCAGGAATTCCAGCAGCGCTGGCCGCCCAGGATGAATTGCTTGACGAAGAAAAGGTTCCGATAAAGTACTACACCGTCGAGTTGATTGTTTTTTCCTACGAAGAAAATGTCGGCGTTGGTACTGAAGTATTTCCGCCAGATCGCATCGCAGAACCAAGCGATGAGATTGAAGAGATCGTTGTCGAGCCGTTTGTTCGCCGGCACCCGGATGCGGTCGGCCTTGAGCCCATATTCATGACCGAAGAAGAGTTCACGATGACCGATGTCGCCGAGCATCTGGAGCGGCTCGATGCCTACGCGCCGATTATGCATGTTGGCTGGACACAGGCCGGTTTTCCTTTGCAAGACACCGACCCGCTAGAGCTCGCCGTATTCGGTGAGCCTCCCGTCGGCCTCTCTGGCTCATTTACGCTTTACCTCGCGCGCTACCTGCATCTCGTCGTCGACCTGTCGATGGATGCCCCGGTTGAGGTCGTCGAAATCGAATTTGATGACGAACCGGCCTACACATTCGATGATATCGGTTTGCCACAAGGGCCGGTTCAATACCGGATCCTGGAAGACCGCATCGTTAAGAACGGCGAAGTACGTTATTTCGACCACCCGAAGTTCGGTGTTGTCGCCAAGGTTTTCCGCGTCGAGGAGACCGAGGACGGGGACGAATCTAAAACCCTACTCAGTCGAGCGGTCAACTAGCTCTGCCAGATACTCGCTGGCGGCAGTCCCCTCGTCTGCATCAGTCGATACGCCCACTTCGAATGACACTGTTACAAATTTGGACACGGTCGATCGCGGGTGATGTAGTCCCAGGTCGCGCACCGCGGACGATATTCGTCCAGCGAACTCGCGCACGCCGGCTTCATCAGGGGCATGTGACAGCACGGCTAACTGGTTACTCTCCAAGCGACCTATGACGTCACTGGCGCGGCGCAAGCATCGCCGAATTGCCTGGCCAACTCGGCGAGTACAGGAATCGGCTGCATGCTGGCCGAATACATCGGCATAGGCAGAAAATTCATCCAGGGTGAACAGAACAATCGACAACGGCCTTTTCTCACGCCCGGCAACCGCCCAGTCATGCTCCAATACCTCTTGAAATGCGCGTTCATTCAGCTGCCCGGTCACCGGGTCGTCGCGCGACAGATCACGAATGCGACGCTTTGCCTTCAGCAACTCATGATGCATCTCCGTCCCTGCGACGGCGCCAACGCCTGTGCGCCAAAATGCAGCATAAAACTTCGGTCGCGACTCGTTCGGCAGCAATAGCGGCCGTAGCGCTAGCAGATATTCGCGACCACTCAATTCAATAGGCAGATTAGTTTCTTCGTGACGCCGAATAGTCTCGGAAATCTCCAACGCAAGGTCACGGCCAACCAATTGCTCAACGATATCGGCAAAGGGGCTATTTCGAATATCCTTGCCGCCAATCGCTTCGAAAGCGGTATTACTTAGCGCGACCGGCCAGTCCGGGTGATCAATACGCACGATCAGCAACGGCTCCGCCGATGCCGAGATAACCTGCTCAAGAATCTTCCGGTTTATGGCCTTCAAGCGTCCAGCTCCAGGGCCGGGCGTTCGCTAAACCGAGCAACCGCGGCACTGGCCTCGGTCCATTCGTCGCTTGCCAGCAATGTCTCGCGCAATACCTGGCCGGTACCATGCAAACGAGCGAGGCGTACCAGGGACAGCGGATTGGAATAGCCGTTGAGCGACGCTACAGCCTCCTGCGCGGCATCTCGATTGTTGCAGACGAGAATCATGTCGCAGCCTGCGTCCAGGGCCCGCTTCGCACGCTGCGGCATTGAACCGTACGCCGCCGTCGCCTTCATACTCAGGTCGTCGCAGAATACGGCCCCGCCGAACCCGGTCCGGCGCCGCAACTCAGTTTCAATCCAGTATTTTGAAAATCCCGCGGGCATGTCATCCATTTCCTTGTAAACGATATGCGCCAGCATCACGCCAGCTATCAACCCATTGCCGGTCAGACGTTCATACGGTCGCATGTCGTCAAGCAGGTGACTGTATTCGCGCCGATCGGTCGGCAAGCTCTCATGCGAATCAGCGACAACCGCGCCGTGGCCCGGAAAATGTTTCGCCACGGCAGCCATACCCGCTGCGCGTAACCCGCGGCAGAACGCACCCGCGAGCTCACCAACTGCATCTGGCTTCGCATGAAATGAGCGGTCACCGATAATTTCACTCACACCCCAGTCCAGGTCCACGCAGGGCGCAAAACTCAGGTCGATGTTCGCTGCTCGCAATTCGGAACCGATCAACCAGCCAGCTTGCCGTGCCAGGGCGGCACCTGCTGCCTGATCGCGATTGTATTCGCGTCCAATCAGGCGCATCGGCGGGATAGCAGAAAATCCTTCGCGGAATCGTTGTACGCGACCGCCTTCGTGATCGACAGCGATCAATAACGGTGGACTCCGCAATGCCCGAATTTCAGCGACCAGGTCGGCAATCTGCGCTGGTGATTCATAGTTGCGGGTAAACAGGATGACACCGCCAACCGCTGGCTCGCGCAACAGATCCCGGTCAGCCGGTGTCAGCGCGACCCCTTCCACATCGAGCATGACGGGTCCTAACGACATATCCCAATTCTATATAATTACGCTATGAAAATGCTCTAAATAATTGTAATCATTATTTATTTACGACTGAAAACGGCTATCGATTCAACATGCGCCGTGTGCGGGAACATATCGATGATGCCGGCAGACTCCAGTCGGTAACCCTTCTCGTTGACCAACGTGCCTGCATCGCGGGCCAAAGTGCCCGGATGACAGGACACGTAAACGATACGCTGCGGATCAATAATATGCATGTGCTGCACAATCTCGGCAGCACCGCTGCGAGCCGGGTCAAGCAGCACCCGGTCCCAATCTTCCTGCAGCCACGCCTCATTGCCGTCAATCTTGCTCAGATCCGCCGTCCGAAAGCGCGCATTAGCAAGCTCATTCAGACTGGCATTGTGCTCGGCGGCCGAAACCAGCATTGCCTCGCCTTCGACACCCAGTACTTCCCGACATTGGCGCGCGATCGGCAAAGAAAAATTGCCAATACCACAGTACAGATCCAGAACGCGATCGTCCTCTTGCAGCTGCAGATAATCAATTGCAGCGGCCACCATTTGCTCGTTAATCGCGTCATTGATCTGGACAAAGCCAACCGGATCAAACTCAATGCGCACATCGGATGCGCGCAGCGTGTAATAGAGGGGCTCCAGCTCGGCCTGGGTCTCCAGCGGAGCGACCGAGTCCAGCCCCGCCGGTTGCAAGTACATGCGCACCGCATGTGACTCACCAAACTCGCGTAACCGGGTTTTGTCATCCGGCGTCGGCGGGTCCAGCACCCGGAAGACCAGTGCCGTTGCATTCTCGGCAACCGCAACTTCGATCTGCGGAATCCTTGCACGAATAGACAATGACGCGATCAAGTCACTCAATGGGCTAATCAAGTCATCAACTGGGCTGGCCAGAACCTCGCAACGGTGCATGTCAGTGATGAACGGCGCGTGGCGCTCACGAAAACCGACGAGGACCCTGCCCTTCGCCGGAACATCTTTCACAGCGAGGCGCGCGCGACGCCGATACTGCCACGCGGGCGCCACGATAGGCTCGAGCCAGCTCTCCGGCTCTACCTGACCGATCCGCTCGAGATTGTCGCGCAAGGTCTGGAACTTGATGCTGCGTTGTTCGTCCTCGGAGATATGTTGCATGACGCAACCACCGCAACGCCCGAACGCTGCGCAACGTGCTTCGATTCGGCTCGCGGACGGTTCAATGACTTCGAGTAACTCAGCCTCGTCGTAGTTTCGACGGGACTTGCGACGAATAAACTGCACCTGTTCGCCGTCCAATGCGCCGGCGACGAATACTTTTTTCCCAGGCAGATCGGCAATGCCGCGTCCGTCATGCGTAACACCCTGGATAGTTGCCGTTTCCGGCTCTCTGCGACGTCGGCGTGCCATGTGTTCCGCGTCAGTCTGCCGGCCAGGCCGACAGGTACTCGTTAAGGTGGGCAACATCCATTGTCGTCAGGGTCTCTCGCACCAACCCAAGTTCTTTGTCGAGTTCCTTATCGTCAAGGTTGCCGCGCATGTGTTCAAACCTGAGATAGACCAACCAGGTATTAATAACGTCGGTCTCGCAATAGTCGCGAATATCTCCAATTTTGCCTGCCAGGAATCGGTCCCAGACTTTATCGCCACTCATACCGAGCTTGCCGGGATAACCCAGCAACACCGCCGTCTGATCCAGGCTGGCTCGTGCGCGCGGCTGGAAACCGGCCAATACGTCCATCAGGTCGACGTGCCGCCAATGAAACCGGCTCAAGTAATTGTTGTAGCGAAACTCCCGGTCTGTGTCGCCCTGCTCCCAATATCGCGGCGCCTGTACCCCATGTTTTAGTGCGCGATAGTGCAATACCGGCAAGTCGAAGCCGCCGCCGTTCCATGACACCAGGTCCGGCGTATATCGATCAATGCCGTCATAAAAACGCCGCACGAGTTCGGCCTCGTCCGAATCCTCTTCGCCAAGGCTCCAAACCTTAAACGTATCGCCGCTGCGCAGTGCCACGGAAATCGCAACGATGCGATGCTGGTGCAACGGCAGAAAATCGCTGCCGCTTTTTTGTTGCTGCTTGAAGAACATAGCCGACGCTACTGACTCATCAGAAATATCGCCCAGGTCCCACATGCGCCTACCGAATTCAACATCCGGTACGGTCTCAATATCAAATGAAAAGCAGTGCATTAGTGTTACTCCGCCGTCTCAACCACTGCGAAAGCGATGACCAGGCCGGCATCATCGGTCAAACTGACATGGCCATTACCGATTCCAAGACGTTCGCATACACCACGGCCGCGCTCTGACCAGATAATCAGGGGGCGGCCCCAGTCATTATTGGTTATACCTACATCACGTACCCAAATGCCGTGTCGAAAGCCGGTCCCCATGGCTTTAACAGCGGCCTCCTTGCCGGCGAATCGCATCGCAAGAAAACGAATTGGCCACTTGCTTTTGCGAAACAGCTCAATTTCCTCGTCCATCAGAATTCGACGCACGAAATGCTCACCAAATCGATCGTAAGTCGCCTGGATTCGGGATACTTCAACGATGTCGGTACCAACACCAAAAATCATTCGCGCATCATCCGCTGCGCGCTTCGGTCATGATGCGTTTCATTTCGCTAACGGCCACCTTGAGACCATCGAACACAGCACGCGAAATAATTGCGTGACCGATATTCAGCTCGACGATTTCCGGGATCTGCGCGATGTCGCCAACATTGCCATAGTGCAGTCCGTGACCCGCGTTGACGATAAGTCCGGCCTTGTTACCGTGTGCTGCCGCCTCGACCACTCGAGCAAGTTCCTTTTGTTGGCTGACACCTTCGCTATCGGCGTACGCCCCGGTATGTAATTCTACGACCGGCGCCCCTGCGGTAACCGCAGCGTCCAGCTGTGTCGGATCCGGGTCGATAAACAATGACGCCCGAATTCCTGCCTCTGAGAGACGTGAGCAAGCATCCCGAACCTTGTCCAATTGCCCTGCTACGTCAAGACCGCCCTCGGTGGTCAACTCTTCGCGCTTCTCTGGAACCAGACAAACGTCCGACGGTTTCACTTCGACCGCGATGCTCAACATTTCCTCGGTCACCGCGCATTCCAGATTCATGTGCGTATTCATTACCTCGATGATCGCGTCGAGATCGCCGTCCTGAATATGCCGGCGGTCCTCGCGCAGATGTACAGTGATACTGTCCGCACCGGCCGCTTCGACCAACGTAACGGCCTCCGCTGGTCGTGGATAGGTTGTGCCGCGGGCCTGACGCAGCGTGGCAACATGATCGATGTTGACACCGAGGTAGAGAGGATTGCTGAGCATAGCGGTGTATTCTAGCTTGCCGATCCGCGTTGTCGATGCAATTCGACCAGGACTTTGCGACTTTTCAGCTCTTTGCCACCGAGGTGAAACCCAATTACTTCACGCAATAAGCGATTTGCCGCCCGCAGCACCTCAGGATTGTCGAATTCTTGTTCAGCAACCGCTGTCAGGATCGCGCCTGAAAAAACCAGCGGTCCCTCTGAGCGGGCGACCTTGACCGGACCACGCTCGAAGCGAAACTCGTAGTGACTGTCGGCTTGCAGCGGACTGTGAGAATCTGCTTCGTGGTCCAGATTCACCGCGTAGCCAAGCTGGCGCAACAACTCAATTTCAAACTGACGCAGGCAGGGTGCGACGTCGTCTGTCGCACACAGCGACGCTATCGTTCTTGCATAGATATCAAATATTTCGGGCTGCGGATCGTGTCTGTGCAGGAAATGTAGCAATAGCTCGTTGACGTAGTAGCCCGACAATAGCGAATCACCGTTAAGTTGCATCGGAGCACCGCGCAATTCCGCACCGGTCAAGGTGCCAAGATCCGAGCGTTGTACCCAGGACATCGATAACGGCATGAATGGTCGTAGTACGCCGCGCAATCTGGATTTCGCGCCGCGGCTACCGCGAGCAACCAGACCGAGCTTGCCGTGGTCACGACTCAGCACGTCCAGCAATTGGCTGGTGTCGCGAAATGGCCGGTGATGCAGTATGAATGCCGCTTGTTGCTGAACGCGCACCGCGTGCTACTCGTAACCGAGACGTAACAAATCCTGCTCGCTGTCAGACCAGTTGTCCTTCACCTTGACCCAAAGCTCGAGGTGAACACGAGAATCCAAAAGCTCGCACAATTCCAGTCGTGCCGACTGACCGACGGTCTTGAGTACCTGACCACCCTTGCCTACCACGATACCTTTCTGGCTATCTCGATCAACGAGAATGACGGCGTTGATATTGATTCGCTCATCATCGATTACGTAGCGCTCGATTTGCACCGTCAGTCCATAGGGTATTTCCTGATGCAACATCAGGGTCAATTTTTCCCGTATGACTTCGGCCGCCAGAAACTCCTTGCTCCGATCCGTATGCATCTCTTCGGGAAACAGCGGCGGCGATTCGGGCAGATAGGCAGGAATCGCTGTCATGAGTTCGCGCAGGTTGTCTTTTTTCAGCGCCGATATTGGGAAGATTTCGGCAAACTCGTGGCGCGCCGACAAAGACGCCAGCGCCTCGAGCAACTTTTCCTTTGGGTGTACACGATCTACCTTATTGAGCAATGCGATGACGGGCGCCTGCACGGACTTCAGCCGTTGCAGGACGTCATCATCTTCTTCTGTCCAGCGAGTCGCTTCCGATACGAACAAAATCAGATCTGCATCTGCCAAAGCATTCGCCGCGGTGCGATTCATCAGACGATTCATTGCTCGATTGGCTTTCCGGTGAATACCCGGCGTATCTACAAAAACGATCTGGATATCAGCATCCGTGTGAACCGCAAGTATTCTGTGCCTCGTCGTCTGCGGCTTGTTAGTGACGATGCTGATCTTTCGACCCATGATCGCGTTAATCAGCGTGGACTTGCCAACATTCGGCCGTCCCACTACCGCGACGAATCCACATTGCGTCATGCGTTGTCTGCCTCTTCTTCACCCAGCTTTACAAGCATCGCGAGCGCGGCTGCCTGTTCGGCATTGCGACGCGTTGTGCCGCTGCCTGTTGTTATCTCTGCAGCATCTTGAATACTGCAACTTACCTCAAATTTTTGCTTATGAGTCTTGCCCGAGACCTGCAGCAGCTGGTAACTCGGCAAATTGTGGCCACGACCCTGCAGCCATTCCTGCAATCGGGTCTTAGGGTCGCGCAGTTCATCGAGAGACGGCAGGTTTTGCAACCTGTCGCTAAACACCCTTTCAATTACAGACGTTGCTGCAGCGATTCCCGAATCAAGGTAGACGGCACCGAATAACGCTTCCAGAGCATCCGCCAAAATAGATTCGCGCCGATGACCGCCAGACTTTCTTTCACCACCTCCGAGGATTAGGTGTTCGCCCATGCCAAGACCTTTTGCCAATTCGCCCAACGAAGTATCTTTTACGAGCGATGCGCGTAATTTGCTCAGGTCGCCTTCAGAGGCATTTGCATGCGAACGATAGACAATTTCGGATACGACAAAATCGAGGACGGCATCGCCCAGAAACTCGAGGCGTTCGTTATTAGCACCAGGACAACTACGGTGAGTCAGAGCTTGTTGCAGAAGTGTGGCGTCTGTGAACTCGTAACTTAGCTCTTTCAAGAGCCAAACCGATGCCTTCGACGCCACCGAACTCAGCGTCGCACGATTTCAGTTTTGTCGAAATGTACCGTGAACGAGATATTGCTAATGAAAGGTGTGCTGTGATCGTAGATCGCGGAAACCTGTAATCCACCGTCGACTTTGGTAACCGTCACATCGCGATAGGTTATTTGGCTAACACTTTCCACATCAAATCGTCGAGAAATCGAACTTCGTACTGTTGCACTAGTCGCTTTTTGCCCTTCAAATTCGCCAACGACTCCGTCAATGACACCGACTACTTTCATATAGTTCAGGTACACCGGGACCAGGCGAATGACGGCAAATGCGATGACGCCAAGAAACGCCACCAGAATAACCAAGCCCAGCGTCGTCATGCCAGCCTGTCGTCGCATCAAGCGCCCGGAAAGATTTCTTTGTAGCAGTCTCATACCTTGCATAACACGGTACCGCGAACGCGCGGTCTCCAAAGTGAATCACACTAGATTTAAAGCAATTTTAAAGGCCTTTTCAGTGACTTGCACCACATTATTGGATCTTGTCGCCAATGCGCTCCCAGCGCGGCCAAGAGAGCCCGTCCATATGCATCCAGATTCGTACTGCTTCACCGACGAGATGCGACTCTGGAATGGAATGGATAAAGCGACTGTCGCGACTGTTAGTTCGGTTGTCCCCCATGACAAAGAATTGTCCCTGTGGCACCTCAAAGTCGCCATCACCGTCGTTCTTGTTCCTGTTGCCGATCAATATCTCGTGGCGTCGCTCGCCAAGTAACTCCACATATCTAGGGTCGTTTCTGGTCGCGTGCGGATGCGGCTCCAGGTCGACGACCTCACCGTTTACGGTCAAACGATGTTGTCGGTAGCTGATGACATCACCCGGCAAACCCACCACTCGTTTGATGTAATTGATACTTGGATCCGATGGCAATCTGAATACGATCACGTCACCGCGTTCTGGTGATCCGGTTTCGATGAATTTTGTCTCTGTCACGGGCAGGCGCAAGCCGTAAGAGTATTTTTTGACAAATATGAAGTCGCCCTGCAGCAGAGTCGGCATCATCGAACCCGACGGAATGCGAAACGGCTCAAATACGAAAGACCGAATAACCAGCACAAATAGCAATACTGGAAAAAACGAACGCGAATACTCAACCAGGGTCAGCAGGCCCATTGAAGCGCCGCGCTTCCGTCCGGTGCGCCAGACCGCCTTGTCCAGCAAGACAACGACCCCCGTAAAGGCGGTCAGCAATGTCAGTATCAGTGCCAGGTTAATACTCAAAATCTTGTCTCACTTATCCACTTTCAGAACCGCAAGAAAAGCCTCCTGCGGAATTTCGACCGATCCTACCTGTTTCATACGTCGCTTGCCGGCCTTTTGTTTTTCCAACAGCTTGCGTTTGCGCGACACGTCGCCGCCATAACATTTTGCGGTTACGTTCTTGCGCAATGCCTTGACCGAACTTCGGGCTATGATTTGACTCCCAATGGCAGCCTGAATCGCCACATCAAACATTTGCCGCGGTATCAGCTCCCGCATGCGATCAACAAGATCCCTGCCGCGCCTCTGGGCATTGTCCCGATGCACAATAATCGACAGTGCGTCCACCCGTTCTTTGTTAATCAATACGTCGAGGCGAATAAGATTGGCCGGCTGGAATCGCTCAAAATGGTAGTCGAATGAAGCAAAGCCGCGGCTGACCGATTTCAGACGATCGAAGAAATCGAGTACGACTTCAGCCAATGGCATCTCATATTCGATCGAAACCTGGCTGCCGAGATAGCGCATCTGTTTTTGCACGCCGCGCTTTTCGACGCATAATTTGATAACCGCACCTACATGCTTTTCGGGCACCAGGATATTGGCCGTGATAATGGGTTCACGTAGCTCCGCAATCTCATTACTCGGCGGTAATTTCGATGGATTATCAACATGCAGCACGTTGTCATGCGTATCAACGATCTCGAAAATGACGGTAGGCGCAGTGGTGATCAATTCAAGATTGTATTCACGCTCCAGTCGCTCCTGGACAATTTCCATGTGCAGCATGCCCAAAAACCCACAGCGAAAACCAAAGCCCAGGGCCACGGAAGATTCCGGTTCAAAATGCAGCGCCGCGTCATTGAGTCGCAGCTTTTGAAGTGCCTCGCGAAAATTTTCGTAATCATCAGACTGAATCGGAAATAAGCCAGCGAATACGCGCGGCTGCACTTGTTTGAAGTCCGGCAGCGGCTCGGCGCAAGGATCGTTCGTCAGAGTCAGCGTATCTCCGACCGGCGCGCCATAGATATCCTTGATGCCGGCAATGACGTAGCCGACCGTTCCGGTCTCCAACGCATCGCGGTCGACCATTTTCGGCTCAAACACGCCGACCCGGTCTGCCTGATGCGATGTACCCGTGGACATAACCGTTATCTTGCTGCGCTTTGGCAACTTGCCGTTTACAACGCGCACCAGCGACACGACGCCAACGTAGTTATCAAACCAGGAATCGATAATAAGGGCCTGTAGTGGTCCATCCGGATCCCCTTGCGGTGCCGGAATCTTCTCCACAATCGCCTCGAGCAGTTCTGGAACACCCAGACCAGTCTTCGCACTGACATCCACAGCCTCAGTCGCGTCGATACCGATGATGTCTTCGATCTCGGCCTTAACCCGATCTGGCTCTGCTGCCGGCAGGTCAATCTTGTTCAGAACAGGCAGTACCTCAAGGCCCTGGTCAATCGCCGTTGTGCAATTTGCAACACTCTGCGCTTCAACGCCCTGCGCCGCATCGACCACCAGTAACGCACCTTCACAGGCAGCAAGCGAACGCGATACCTCATAGGAAAAATCGACGTGCCCGGGCGTATCAATGAAATTCAGCTGATACGTCTTGCCGTCATTGGCTTTGTAGTCCAACGAGACGCTGGCTGCCTTGATGGTGATGCCGCGCTCGCGCTCGAGATCCATCGAGTCCAGCACCTGCTCTTCCATTTCCCGATTCGACAGACCGCCGCAATGCTGGATAAATCGATCGGCCAGCGTCGACTTGCCGTGATCAATGTGGGCGATGATTGAGAAGTTTCGAATAAGGTTCATGTTGTGTTCTTGCGCAAAATCATTGTGAGCGCGTCGCGGTCGAGATGATACTGACAGATGAACTCGCCGTCATATGTCACCACGGGCACGCGGCTGTCATACTCCTGCCGCCAGGCGTCCCGGGTATCAATGTCACGAATATCCAGCTCCAGCCTGCCCTCCGCCATTTCCAGCAACTCTTCAATCAGCAGCTCACACAGGTGGCAGCCGCGGCGAGTATAGACTTCAATTGCCGGCATTGTGGAGTTTTTTCGCAACAGTAGGCACCAGGTCGTCCATGCATTCCGAACGCTGTAGTTTGCGGCGCCCAATTATGAATCCGCCAGCCAGCCCCATTATGGCTGCGACCGCAGCAGCCGCGTCGTCCAGCCGCAGGAACCAGGCTGTACCAGCTGCCAGGAGTGCGCCAAACAACGGTAACCCATACACAGTCCCCGCGGCGGCCAGCAGACTGGCCGGCGCAAGCTGCAGCTCAACGGAGTCGCCTTTGTGCAGACTCATATTCTCGCTGACCTGAACCTGTAAGGTGCGCCGCTTCTCGGTGCCATTGAAAATTCCGGCGCCACATCCCTTGCCGGCTGCACATCGCGGACACGCCGCACGCACATCAACTTCAACGATGGCACGCATGCCGCCCTCGCCAGTTGAAACCGATTGAATTGTGCCAGTTGGATGACTCACCGCGAACGATGATAGCCCGAATCGGAGCTCGAAAAGCCGTTACTTTTGCTGCATCGAGCGGGCGATATGTTCTGCCGTCGCTGGTGGCACTTCACCGACCGCAGTTACAAGATAGTCGCCGTTCGGCAAGCTGAAGGAATTGGCAGCGCCGGCCCGGGCGCTACGCGGTTTCACACCGTGGTCATTTGGCTCAATGAAGACTGAAACGTTCGCCAATCCGTCGCTGATCATCATGTGAATGATCGCCTCATCCTCACCTTCCGATTGCTCAAAGTGCGATGCCGTAATCTGAAATCCGGGTGGCAGCTCCTCACTGACCCAGCCCGATTCCATTTCGGTTTTGCGAATCGTCTTCGGCTGCAAGAACCAGCGAAAATTCTCTATATCGATCGACGGCTCAAGTTGCTCGTCGTGAATATCATGCCCAAGGCGAATATCGGCAAACTTGACCTGCTCGATCGGCGTTCCATCAGTTGCCATCAACTTGGTCTGTAAAGGGAAGCCGGTTGTTTGATCAAGCCACAAACGGTGACCGTAGCGAAAATCATCATGCGGCCGAATCGCAAGCACAATAGCCTTACGCCCTGCGACCCGGTCCTCGCGAACAATGGAAACGTCGTACTCGCTACCGAAGCGGATATCGCTGGACGGCAACGTCGAAAACAAAGTGCTTTGATCGTCCCACTCTTCTACGAGTACGGACTTACGATCTGGAAGAATGCAATGCACCTCATTGCCGTTGCGGATAATTTCCATACCGCTACCTTCCTGGACGATAACCTTCTCCCGGATTACGCCGTCGGATACAAGGTGAACGACTTTGAGCGCCTCGGCATTGCCATTCTGAATTCGAATCACCGTGCCGTCGTAATTGGTGGTCTGCACGGCGTCCGCCATTTTCTGCAGCCAGTCACCCGGCGCCTGATCACTGGCAAACGCGGCAGAGCAAGCCAGTGCACAGCTTACAAGCAGGGCACTGGCCAGACGCTTCATTCGGTTGAATCTGCCGGAATCACTTCCTGCGGTGGCTCAATTTCTTCGCGTCCTTCTTCGAGTTCCGCTTCGTCGTCAACTTCAGCACTGACGCGCCTGAAGTCAAAGTTGTTATTACCGACCTCTGATGAAAACTCACTGTGACGCTGAAAGTAATCGATGTCCGGTACAGTATACGAATCATCGGCCGTCTCTTCGGCCACCGCCGGTGCTGTCGAATCCAATCCGGCTTCCGGCTGCAACGTCATTTGTTGCAGGCCGAATATGGCCGCTACCGCGACCGTCGCTGCAATCGCAAACCCAGCCAGTGGCCGTGCGTAACGTCGGCCGACAGGTTCGATCTCGTCGAATTCGAGATCGATGAGACGATCGTCAACTGCCGCGGCAATACGACTTCGCAAGCCACCGTTGTCAGCAATACTGGCCTGCCCGCGCATGGCGCGACCGATCGCAAAATACTCCGCAGCTTGCTGCCGAAGCTCGGCATCCTGGCTTAACCTGCGAAGCAATAATTGCGCTTCGGCCTCCGGCAATTCGCCGTCGACAAAAGCCGATATTTGCATTTTTATTCCGTCATTCATTTCTTTCCGCCTAATCCATTCGCTTGTCTATCGAATAAGGGTTCCCACTTTCTTGCCAATGGCATCGCGGGCCCTGAAAATTCTAGATCGCACAGTTCCAACCGGACAATCCATGGTCTGCGCAATCTCCTCGTAACTCATGCCATCCAACTCGCGCAGAACGATCGCGGTTCGCAAATCGTCCGGCAGGGCCTGAATGGCTCGCTCTAATGTTTCCTGTAACTCCTGACTCAACGACACTGCTTCAGGAGTATCCGTCTCCTTCAGTTTCGCATGCAGACCGTATTGATCCGGGTCTTGCAAATCCAACTCAATGTCTGCTGGACGACGCTTTTGTGCCGCCAGGTGGTTCTTCGCCGTATTGACTGCAATACGATAAAGCCATGTATAAAAAGCGCTGTCGCCACGAAATCGCGGCAATGCCCGGTAGGCCTTTATGAAGGCTTCCTGGCTAATATCCAATGCCGTCTCTGGATCACGCACATAACGCATCACCAGATTCACGATTTTGTGCTCGTACTTAACTACGAGCAGATCGAACGCGCCTTTGTCGCCTTTCTGTACCCGCTTGACCAGTTCCTTATCAGTCGATTCATTCGACATGCAGCTGCGTCCCAGCATGATCAAGGCACAACGACCCGACTCCCGGATAGACCGGCCAGACAGTCGAAAGTTTCCCTAAATAGGCGTTATACAAATGCATTATGTGACAAGGTTCTATGGCGGACTGAATATCCCTGTATTTGGCGCATGGTAGCAGCTTCAGGAGCCGCTTCCCATGTGCCGCCAGATGACCTGAAGGCGCCGCCATTGCTCGCTTTTCCGGCAATTTCCACAAAATAGCGCGGAAAAGCCCCGCCCATCGTCTGTACGCAGATCGAGCCAGGCAAGATTGGACAGGACCACCGTGCCATTTCTCAGGGTCGCGGCTTGCCAACTGCCACCTTGATCCTGCAGCATCGCCGAACCGTCGGCATAAATATTTAACTGCCGGCAGCGCAATTGCGCGGCCACTACCAACCCTGCCCGCCCTGCGATCGCCAAGGTCCAGCCGGCGCCGCCAAGCCAGCGTAACTCGTCGCTAATCGCGAGATTAGAAATAGTCCAGATTCCTGCTGCAACCGCCAGCAAGACGCCGGCAGCTAGCCAGTGACTTAAGCGTCGATCAGGCTTCAGATTCGCGACGTATCCGCTTCGTAACACTATCCAGGTCCGCTGGTGGCACTTGTTGGCCTAACAAGTAACTAATCAGCTCCGGATCAGGAAGTGTCAAAAGAGTCCGAAATGCCGCTTTTTCGGTCTCATCTACGGATAAGTAAGTCGTTTCCAGATAGCGCACGAGCAACTCGTCAAGCTCTCGCATGCCGCGACGACACTGCCAGCGAAGTTGCGCCACAGATTGCTCACTGGATTGCCCCACGAATTGGCCGACTAGCTGCGCCGTTGCGCCAGCATCTTTTTGGTTTCTGCGATAGCTTTCGCTGGATTCAAGCCTTTCGGACAGGTTTGCGTGCAATTCATGATCGTGTGACACCGATACAGCTTGAAAGAGTCATCGAGATCGTCAAGCCGTTCATCCTGAGCGTCATCACGGCTGTCTACAAGCCAGCGATAAGAGGCCAGCAGAGCCGCGGGCCCGAGGTATTTATCACTGTTCCACCAGTAGCTCGGACAACTGGTCGAGCAACAGGCACACAGGATGCACGCCGCCGGCTCATCAATTTTCTCCTGGTCGTCTTTGCTTTGCAGCCTTTCCTGTTTTTCCGGTGCCGGCGTCGTCGTCTGCAGCCACGGCTTGATAGATGCGTACTGCGCATAGAAATTTGTGAGGTCCGGAACCAGATCTTTAACCACTGGCATGTGCGGCAAAGGATAAATCTTCACATCACCTGACGAGTCGTTGATCGCCTGGGTACAAGCGAGTGTGTTACCGCCGTTGATGTTCATCGCGCAGGAACCGCAGATGCCCTCCCGGCATGAACGTCGAAACGTTAGCGTCGGATCGATCTCATTCTTTATTTTAATGAGCGCGTCTAAAACCATCGGGCCGCAGTTGTCCATATCGACATCATAGGTGTCGACCCGCGGATTATCCCCGCTGTCCGGATCGTAACGGTAGACGGCAAACTGACGCGTATTGGAGGCACTGCCAGGCGCGGCAAAGTGTTTGCCTTTGCGAATTCTGGAATTTGGCGGCAATCTGAATTCAGCCAACTCTAGTGCTCCTTAATAAACCCGCGCTTTCGGCGGGAACGCTTCAACTTCATCAGTCAGGGTTTCCTGATGAACCGGACGATAATCGAATGAACACTGGCCGGCGTCATTCACCCAGGACAGCGTGTGTTTCATCCACTCGGCGTCATCCCGTTCCGTGTAGTCTTCTCGAGCGTGCGCGCCGCGGCTTTCCAGCCTGTTCGCCGCCGACTGAATTGTCGCCGTCGCGTTCAGCATCAGGTTTTCCAGTTCCATTGTTTCAATCAGATCAGTGTTCCATATCAATGACCGGTCTGTGACCTTGATGTCTCCGAGCGCTGCAAATGTCGCCTCCAGCAAGCCGACACCCTCGTCCAGGGTTTCCCCGGTGCGGAATACTGCCGCGTGATTCTGCATGATCTTTTGCATTTCGAGTCTAATTTCAGCCGTGGACCGACTGCCATCCGCATTCCGCAAGCGATCGATTCGATCGACACTATTTTGCCCGGCATCTGCCTCGAGTGGCTCATGTGTTGCGCCCGCTTGCATCGTTTCGCCACAGAATTGTGCGGCAGATCGGCCGAACACAACGAGATCCAGCAATGAATTTGAGCCGAGTCGATTAGCGCCATGCACTGAAACACAAGCCGCTTCACCAACGGCCATTAATCCCGGAACCACGGCCTCCGGGTCGCCATCCTTGCTCGTAATGACCTGTCCATTGAAATTCGCAGGGATACCGCCCATGTTGTAATGCACGGTCGGTAGCACCGGGATAGGCTCACGCGTCACGTCGACGCCCGCAAATATTCGGGCTGATTCTGCGATACCGGGAAGACGTTCCTCGACGACTTCCGGCCCAAGGTGCTCAAGATGCAGGTGAATATGGTCATTCTCACTGCCAACGCCACGACCCTCGCGAATCTCGATAGTCATTGACCGGCTAACCACGTCGCGCGAAGCAAGATCCTTGGCGCTGGGTGCGTAACGTTCCATGAAACGTTCACCGTCTGAATTTGTCAGGTAGCCGCCTTCACCGCGACTGCCTTCAGTGATCAGACAGCCGGCACCGTAGATGCCGGTCGGATGAAACTGGACGAATTCCATGTCCTGCGTCGGCAGGCCGGCACGCATGACCATCGCGTTACCGTCGCCGGTACAGGTATGTGCCGACGTGCAAGAGAAATACGCCCTACCGTAACCACCCGTCGCCAGAATGACCTGGTGTGACCGAAAGCGATGCAGCTGACCAGTCGCAAGGTCGATCGCGACAACGCCGCGACAGGCGCCATCCTGCATGATCAGATCGACCGCAAAATACTCAATAAAGAATTCAGCATCGTGTTTTAACGATTGCTGGTAAAGCGTATGCAGCATGGCATGACCAGTGCGATCCGCCGCAGCGCAAGTACGCTGCGCAGTACCTTCGCCGAAGCGCGTCGTCATACCACCGAAAGGACGCTGGTAGATCTTGCCGTCTTCGGTTCGAGAAAACGGCACACCATAGTGTTCAAGTTCGATAATTGCGTCCGGCGCTTCCTTGCACATGTACTCGATCGCATCCTGGTCGCCCAGCCAATCCGATCCTTTTACAGTGTCATACATGTGCCAGCGCCAGTCATCTTCACCCATGTTGCCAAGCGCCGCACTGATTCCACCTTGTGCGGCAACCGTGTGACTACGCGTGGGAAATACCTTGGTGATACAGGCTGTCTTGAAATTCTGGTTTGCGAGCCCAAATGTGGCGCGCAGACCTGCTCCGCCGGCTCCGATGACGACAACATCGTAGTCGTGATCAATAAATTCGTAATCGCTCATGCGCCGAATCCAATGTCATAAACCGTATAAACCATTAGCAGCCCTACCGCGAGGTGTGCCGCGCGCGACAGCACGAGCGAAAACCAGTTTAGGCGCGGCGCATGCACATAATCCTCAATTACAACCTGAATGCCGAGGTGCGAATGATATGCAAGCGTCGCGCAGAGAATCATCAGCAAAATGTTGTTAACCGGTAAGGCAAAAAAGGCCAGCACAACGTTATGGGAGAAACTGTCGAGGCCGCTAACGGACCATGCGAACCACAAACCGAGCACAACCAGGGCCATGGCCGACGCACGTTGCCTGATGAAATGACCGGTCGCCGATGAACTCATAACAGCACCCAAAACACTGCTGTCGCGACGGCAGCGAAAATCAATACGAACCATGCCGACACATTCGCTTGGCTAATCTCGAATCCCCGGCCAACATCCCAGAACAAATGCCGTATGCCGTT
>JBPCXZ010000122.1:0-6996 GCA_051008055.1 Woeseiaceae bacterium | reverse complement strand
CTGCCCGCGCCACATTCCAAGTCGTGAAAGACCGGGGACAAAAGTGAGCTGCAAACAGCCCACCAAATCGTCTCTTTCCTCGACCACTACCAATATTTGATTCGGATCTTGCTCGATCGCTGCGAACGCATGGGTATATTTGGCATTCAAGGGGATAGAAGTGTCCTCACGAACGACACCAAGCTCATCGTCTGCAAGCATTGCAATGATACCTGGCAGGTCAGAGTCAACGGCACGGCGAAAGGAAATTTCGTTCATTGGGCTAGGCTAGCATGCAGCGTATCTTTGTTCTTATGCATGGGTCGTCAGGCGTGATCCATTTAACGGGCTCACTTGCGGAAATGTTAGAATGTGGTCGAATCGGAATGATGCCACGAACGGTCGCTCCTGGCCGAAAGTGGTCGTTCGTCCGATACCGAACCTCCAGTCTTTCGTCGGTTAGATAGGGGCCCAGACTCAGGGAAAAGCTATGTCTGTAATGGAATTCATTCTTGTTGCTCACGCGATAGTCGTAGGACTCGCCGTGGCCGAGATTTTGCGAGGTCTTGCTGACATGGCCCGTACAGAAGAGGTACAGATTAGCGGTCGATTGCTGCTGATAGCAGGCTGGACTCTACTCTTGTTATGGCAGCTCTGGTGGGCAATATGGCAAGTGGGCGATCGTACGGAATGGACGTTTCCGGAATTCCTAATAAGCTTGATTCCGGTCGCGATCCTCTATGTACTCGCGCGAATTTGCTTCCCAGAGAAGGCTTCCGATCCGGATCATCCGGCGTACTACTCGCGCGTTGCGCCGCAAATCTTCCTGCTGGTGGCTTGCACCTATCTATCGTTCGCCTTTTTTTGGCAACCCTTTGTTTTCGGCGGAATAGTACCGTTGGTATTTGCGTCCCAACTTGCTGTCGCCGTCCTGGCAATAATTGCCAGCCGATACCACGCACCCGTTTTCCAGTTACTGGTGATTTTCGCTATGGTAGTTCAAGTATTCTGGCGGGGGCTATCAAGTGTTGTCGGAAGCTGAACGGCTGCTTCTGGCCGAAAACGGACTTTCAAGCATGTGAATCGTCGAATCGTTTCCCATTTTCGGGGTAGAAAGAATGAAAAATAAAAAGAACCAGATTTCGCGTCGTGATTTCGTAAAAGGTACAGGTTCAGCAGCTATTGCTGCAGGAACGGGTCTGAGTCTACAAGGCCTCCAATCCGCACGCGCTCAAGGAAGCCAGAAATACAATATTTTGCTGATCGTGACTGACCAGGAACAACACATGATGCCGCCGCAGTTACCGGCTGGTTACAGGCTGCCTGCGCATGAGAAGCTTGCTTCGCAAGGAGTCGTATTTGAGAACCACCAGATAGCCTCGTGTGTGTGTACCCCCTCGCGATCCGTTATCTACACCGGCCAGCATATTCAAAACAACGGAATGTTCGACAACACAAACTTCCCGTGGAGCAATGATCTGTCGACGGAAATACCGACCGTCGGCGATATGTTGCGTCGCCTGGGCTACTACACAGCATATAAGGGCAAGTGGCACTTGACCGATGAGTTCGAGACGGCCAATGACGTGCACATGCCGCAGCGCATTCTGAGCGCAGAAATGGAGGAATACGGTTTTGCGGACTACTTCGGCATCGGTGACATGATTGCGCACACCGAGGGCGGCTATCTGCACGACGGTGTTACCACTGCAATGACAAAGAGTTGGTTACGCGGCAAAGCGACAAATCTCAACGCGGACGATACACCCTGGTTCATGGCGGTCAATCTCGTCAACCCTCACGATGTCATGTACTACAACACCGATCTACCTGATGGTCCGGTTGAACAGGGCAAGAAAGCGATGATGCACCTGAATCGCGACCCGGAAACGGCGCAGTTCAGTCGTCAGTGGGACGTGGTCTTGCCAGAGTCGCGTAAGCAGGATGTTTCAGGACCCGGACGCCCTGCCGCACACCTGGATTTCGCCGATTCCCGAGCTGGGCTAGTCGGGCGGGTACCTAATGAAGACGACCGGTGGCGCAGGCTGAACAATTACTATCTCAACTGCATTCAGTCCGCCGATAGTCATGTCTTGGAAATCCTTGACGAGTTGGACGATGTCGGCATGGCGGACAACACGATTATCATCTATACATCGGACCACGGCGAGCATGCTGGCGCCCACGGTGTGAATGGTAAGGGGGCGACCGGATATCGCGAGCAGAACAACGTGCCGTTCATCGTGTCGCATCCGGATATTGTTGGAGGCAAGAACTGCAAAGCGGTCACATCGCATCTCGATATTACGACCACAGTGATCAGCATGGCGGGTGGCGACCCTGATTCCGAGAAGAATCTCTATGGAAAGGATTTTTCCCCCCTCTTACACGACCCCGCTTCGGCGCCATATGATGCTATTCGGCCCGGCGCACTGTTTAACTACAATATGTTCGCTTACCTTGATCGTGAGTTCATATCCAACATCTCCACGTTCCTCCGCGATGGAGGCGATCCCGCCGACCTACCAAACCAAAGTTGGCGGCCCAATCTCGCTAATCGCGGCGCGATCCGTGGTGTTTACGATGGCCGCTACAAACTGAATCGTTATTTCTCGCCGCAAGAGCATCACCTGCCGCAATCGCTGGAAGAGTTGATCGGCAGCAACGATGTTGAACTATTTGATACGGAAAACGACCCTCACGAGGTAAACAATCTCGCTCTGGATTTGACTAAGAATGGCGACCTGATGGTAGCGATGAACGACAAACTGAACGCCTTGATCGAATCAGAAGTCGGCGAGGATATTGGTCAGATGCTGCCCGGTGGCGAAGATGCCGATTGGACGCTCGATCCGAGCATCAGCAGATTGCGAATGTAGACAACCAAAGGCAAAAAAACTTTTTGGGAAACATGTAAACCATGGCAAAACACCGCATCTACACAATGAGCTTCGCTAGCGTTTACCCACACTACATTACGAAAGCCGAAAAGAAAGGGCGTACGCGGGCCGATGTCGATGAGATTATCTGCTGGCTGACCGGATACAGTCAGAAAGCGCTGCACGCGGAAATCGAGAAGAAGACAGACTTCGCGACGTTCTTTGCTAAGGCTCCGCAGATGAATCCATCCCGTGCATTGATCAAGGGTGTGGTCTGTGGCGTTCGGGTCGAAGACGTTGAGGAGCCACTCATGAGGGAGATTCGCTATCTCGACAAGTTGATCGACGAGCTGAGAAAAGGCAAGGCAATGGAGAAGATACTGAGGACTCCAGCCGACTAACCCGCCTTAACGTGGCGTGCGCGGTTTTAAATATTTGAGCTTCGTCACGGTGCTAAATCACCCCACCAGTCATAATTCGTACTTACGCGATTGCAAGGGGTGCAGCATGCGCAACCAATCAATAGACCGAGTCATGACCGTCTCGCCGATCACCGCTACCCCCGGTGACACACTGACCGCAGCGCGCAAGTTGTTCGAATCATCCGGCGTACATCACATTCCTGTCGTCGACAACGGACGACTGGTAGGGATTTTATCCGCAAGTGATTTCCTTAAGCTGCATTTGCTCAAGGACATCGATGAGTCGCTAGACAAAGTTACGGTCGCACAGCTAATGCATCCAAACCCGGTCGTTTTGCGATCAGGTGCCAGCCTGCGCGATGCTGCTGAGAAATTTTCGGCTAGCGCGTTTCATGCTCTGCCCGTGATGGGCGATGACGGCACTATAGCGGGAATCGTAACGACGAGTGACCTGGTCCAGTACCTATTGCAGCATGTGCCGCGAGGCGATGGCAGCATCCAGGAAGATGCGACTAATCTTCGCAGCATGGTTGCAGAAAATCGCCTCATGAAAGCTGTGTGTGACGCTGCCGAACATTATGTGCGCAGCGGTCATGCTGACCGTGAACACAGCGTGCTCGTGAAACGGCTCGACGAGCTTCGGCAATCTAAGCCGGTGACCTGTTAGCTCGCAACGGCGGATGCACCCGAACCACTGCGGAAACTACGGAGTTCATTTTCGGACCTGAGTCTGCATGCTATGGGAAATCAGTCTGCTGGAGATGTCATGAACGTTAAGGTCGCCGAGCTTATGAGTGACACTGTGCTAACGGCGCAGCCACATCAAAGTGTCGAACATATTCGTCAACTCCTGGAGCGGAACCGCATCAGCTCTGTTCCAGTCGTCGATAGTGATGATCAACCAGTGGGCGTGGTCTCAAATACCGACCTCGCACACGATCTAAAGGCTGGCTCACCAATCAGCGGCATCATGACGGAGAAAGTTTACGTGGTACCGAAGTACGAGGATGTCAGCATCGCGGCACGAGTCATGCGTAACCACAAGATTCATCATGTCGTTGTTACCCATGAGAAGAAAGTGGTCGGAATTCTCAGTTCGTTTGATCTGCTGAAGCTCGTCGAGGGACATCGTTATGTGGCTAAGAACCCGCCGACAACGTCGGAACGGAAGGGCGGGAAGCGTCTGTAGATCTTATTCGGTCCTTATAGATTCGGCCTAGCTGAAATCCATTCAGTGCCATGAAGAACAGGTTCCAATACACAACCGTCATCATCGGCTGCGCCTGATTGTAAAAGTAAACCGCCAGACAGGTCGTCGCGACGATCGTTAGCATCCGTAGATACATGATGTCGCGAACTGCATACGCGAGCAGGTATAGCATGTTCGCAAAGTAGATTAGAAATTCCATTGTCATCCTCCGATAAACTCTTCAATCGCCGACTGCTAACTGGTAAATACCGACCGTTCGGTTCAGTAAATGGTAGGTAATGATGGCGATTTGGTCTAGTGGACGAATGGTACTTTCTGCAATTTTTCTAATTTTTTCCTTATATATAATATACTTATGGGAATTCTGAGCATACAGATCGGCCACCGAGAAAGGCGACTTTAAAAGAAACTATACGGTTGGTACTGAAAACTATTGGCAACTAAAATCAGTTCGTCCTCAGCTCGTGGTCAGGTTGTTCCGGATCATGCTCGCTATCTTGAGTAGCAGTTGTTCTGGAGGCCCACGAGATGATTTATGTTATTCGTATTATCTTCGCTGGATTGGTGGCGCTAGCCCCGCTCGCTGGTATTAGCCAGGAAAAGTCGGCCGCGATCGGCTGCACTGAGATCACGGTCGATGATCGTGGATGGACCTCTTTACATCAGGCAGCGCGCTACAACCCGAACCCCGACTGTCTTGCGAAACTCATTGCGGCTGGCGCAGACGTCAACGCGAAGAACAAAGCCGGCGACACTCCTTTGCATTGGGCTGCCGCCGACAATAGCAATGTCGAGGTTGTAAACCTGTTGATCGAACTAGGGGCCGATGTTAATGCCGTCGACAAGTTTGGCTGGCTACCAATACACACTGCAGCGGAACGCAGTTCAAACCCTGAAGTTATCGCTGTGCTTCTACAAGCCGGTTCGAAAACTGACAGGCGCGCGTACTACGTTTTATTCAGCCCAAAATTCCTGCTAAAGCGCAACGACAACATGTCGAAGCCTGACAGGGCTGCGGCGCTGGCCCTGCTGAAAGAGTCAAAGTAGCTCATTAACCGCCGCGAATCTCTGCCTTAAGTTCCTCGGGGATACCAATGAACGACTTGAACCACGGCGCTTCGCAGACGGTCGCTGTTCGCTCGCCGCCGGGTGTCACCAAAGTGAAGGTATTACCCACTTCGGACATCTCGATTGGTACGTTCGCCCAACCGATGTTGTATTCAAGTCGTGGCGAGAATGCGCAGCGGCTCACGTGACCGACCTTTTCGCCATCGCGTTGCAACTCCCATGGAGCATCGTTACCCTCGATCCGCTCACCGTCAATCTCGACGCCGACCAGCAATCGCTTATTACCCTCATCGGCGATTTTTCGTAGTGCTTCCTGGCCGACAAAATCACCGGCGCGTTCAAAGTGGACGAAATGCCCCATGCCGATAGTCCAGGGATTATCGTCAACCGTTATGTCCGAGCAATAGGACAACAGTCCACCTTCAATGCTACGGATAGTGCTCGGCGTAATGGGAGCAATCTTGTACTTCTCGCCAACCTGCATGATGTGATCCCAAAGCTGGGAACCGTATTGCCCGTCCAGCAGGTAAATCTCATAACAGTATTCTCCACTCCAGCCGGTCCGCGAGACAACCAACGGGATACCATCCAACTCAGTCTTTTGCAGACGATAATATTTTAGGTCAAGCGCCCAATCGCCGAATAGCTCATAGGCTACGTGCGGAGCCTTCGGGCCCTGCAACTGCAATGGTGAATAGTTTGGATCCACGACTTTGACGTCGAAACCACTGTTAACCACTACCCCCTTAATCCACCAGATCACATCACCGTCGCCAGGAGAGATCCAGTACTCGTCCTCTTCGATGCGCAACATCACGGCGTCGTTGACGATACCACCGTCTTCGTCGGTCAACAGAATGTACTGACCCATGCCGACCTCGCAGCCGGACATGTCTCTGGGCGTAAGGAATTCAATCAGCTTGTAAGCATCCGGTCCGGTGATCTGTATTTGTCGCTGACAGGTAACGTCCCACAAGGTCACATCCTGGACCAGGCTCCAGTAGTCGCGAACATTGTCGCCATAGGACGTCGGCATGTACGTGTGGTTGTAGACCGTAAACGCCTCGGCGCCGTCACGGACAGTCGCATCAAAAAACGGCGACTTTCTGACGCGCGGGCCAATTGAAATCATCGGGGGTTTCTTTGCGGTACTCATGCGACTGGTTCCTGTCGTACTTAGGCAATATTCCGGCGCAGCTTTGCAGAAATTCACATCTGCGTCTACTCCGGGCTACACTGTTTCTATGCGAACTATTTCGAGCGTCATCGTAATTCTGTTTCTGGCTGCCTGCTCCGGTAAAGGCGACTCAATTTCGCCTGACAGCGACCCAGTGACGATCACTGTTTTGGGCACAAATGATGTGCACGGAGAAATGATTCCTGCCGATCGAAGCGGCGGGCTGACAACGTTCTCCGGCTACGTTGCAGCGGTCCGGGC
>JBPCXZ010000121.1:0-33617 GCA_051008055.1 Woeseiaceae bacterium | reverse complement strand
GCGGCGGAAACGACGCTTTCATGCAGCTAGGTATGAAGTATGCGGACGAGGCTTTGAACTCTCTCGTCGATACACCGACTGAGCCAAATACGTATCAGGACTCCTACACTATTGTTAACGCATCTGTTGGCATTAGCGATACTGATAACGGTTGGTACGCCGAGCTGTTCGCCGAAAACCTGACGGACGAACGCGCACAATTGCACATCAACCGTCAGGACTTCTTCGAACGCACAACAACCAATCGTCCACGAACTGTTGGCATCCGATTCTCCTACGATTTCTAAGGAATTAAGGGACAACCACTATTCAGCAGCCTGAATCGTGGTCACAGGACAGAAACAAGGCGAGCTCATGCTCGCCTTGTTTGTTTAGTGGATTGAGGTTATACAATCCTATTGTGAATTTGCTTCCAGATGACAACAAGAAAATCTGAAATTCAAGAACAACTGGATGCGGCGTCAGGCCTGCTCCGAGACGGGCGAGTACCCGACGCCCTGACGAGCATAAAGTCCCTCCTAGAGCTCGATCCGGACCTGATCGATGGCTTATATATTCTGGCAGTTTGTCAGCGTTTGCAGAAGAACTACGACGACGCACTAGCAACTCTAGCGCGGCTGCAGGACTTGCAGCCTGCATATGGGCGCGCACGCCAGGAACAAGGCCATGTTTACAGGGCTACCGGTCAATCGGATGCGGCATTGCAAGCCTACCGCCACGCCGTATCGTTGAATAATTCGCTCATCGCTAGCTGGAAAGCGATAGTGGAGCTTACAAGTAATGACAGCCATCCTGAATTGGCCAACGAGGCAAAGTTTCAACACGGCAAACTTGCAGCGCTACCTGCTGAATTGCTAAGCGTACGAAACATGACAGCCGAGGGTCGGTATTTCAAGGCGGAACGCCTGTGTCGCCATTACCTGCAAAACAATCGACAGAATGTTGAAGGGATGCGCCTGCTAGCCGATCTCGGCGTCAAATCCGGCGTTCTGGATGACGCCGAGTTCCTGCTTGAGAGCGCACTTGAATTTGAACCTAACAACCCATTCGCACGCCACGACTACATGACTGTCCTGTATCGACGGCAAAAGTATGAGCAATCACTTGGTCAAGCGAAGATTCTTGTGAAGAGCGACCCTGATAACCTCAACTATCAGATTAGCTTTGCGAATCAATCGGTCGCTGTCGGCGATTATGATTCAGCTCTCGAAATTTACGACCGGGCGATTGTCGAGCGGCCGAACAATCCTGAATTGCACCTCGTCCATGGGCATGCGTTGAAGACCATCGGTCAGCTCGAGCCCGCCGTTGATGCCTATCGCAATGCTTATCGTTCTCGACCAAATTTCGGCGACGCATTTTGGAGCCTCGCCAATCTAAAGACCTATCGCTTTACAGATACAGAAGTATCGACGATGCAGTCTGGCGAAGCCGACGCCGCGACCGTTGTCGAAGATCGGGCTCACCTGTGCTTCGCGCTTGGCAAGCATCTTGAGGATGTCGAAGAATATGCCGATTCAGCAGAGTATTACTTGCGTGGCAATGCGTTGCGAAAATCGCAACTAAGATACGATGCAGAAGAAATGACGCATCGCATAAACTTGCAGCGAGAAATTTGCACCGAGTCATTATTCAGAAAACATGAAAATAGCGGCCACAAATCGGCAGATCCTATTTTCATCGTCGGCTTGCCTCGAGCCGGATCGACCTTATTGGAACAAATTCTCGCGTCACACTCGAAAGTCGACGGTACGCTTGAATTACCAAATATCCCCGCGCTCGGGTTCCAACTGGCGGGCCGCCGCCGAGCCGACGAAGAGCCCTTGTACCCGGCTGTACTTCACGATCTGACTGCGAAGCGGTTACAGGAACTTGGCCAGGCGTTTATCGAAGATACGCAAGTACACCGGCAAGGCGCAGCATTTTTCATCGACAAGATGCCGAACAATTTCCGTCACATTGGCCTGATTCAACTCATTCTGCCGAACGCAAAGATTATTGATGCGCGGCGCCACCCACTGGCTTGCTGTTTTAGCGGATTCAAGCAGCTTTTTGCCAGCGGTCAGGAATTCACTTACGGATTGGATGAAATAGGCACCTATTACAAAAACTACGTCGAACTGATGGATCACTGGGATGCTGTGCTTCCGGGGAAAATACTTCGTGTTCAGTATGAGGATGTCGTCGCCGATCTAGAAACAGAGGTCCGCAGAATACTGGACTACTGTGGTCTGCCGTTCGAAGAGGGATGTCTCGCGTTCCACGAAACGGAGCGTTCTGTACGAACGCCTAGTTCGGAGCAGGTTAGGCAGTCAATCTATACGTCAGGTCTAGAGCAGTGGCGAAACTTCGAACCGTGGCTTGATCCACTGAAAAGTGCTTTGGGACCTGTACTAGAGCGCTACCCGATCACTGAGAACTCACAAGCAAAGGCTGCAAACAATGACTGATGCCAATATGACTCTAACCGAGGTACACGATCTCGCATCCAGGGTCTTGAGACAGTATGGCTGCGACGCGAGCAATGCGGACTCTGTCGCGAATACCATTACCGCCGCCGAGCGCGACGGCTGTCACTCGCATGGCCTGATGCGCCTGGCCGGATACGTAGCGTCCCTGAAGAGCGGCAAAGTCAATGGGGCAGCCGATCCCACAGTCGAACAGCTGGCCCCTGCCGTAGTGCGAGTCCAGGGCGACAGTGGATTTGCGCCACTAGCACTTGAGCGTGGTCGTGACGCACTGATTTCAAGTGCTCGTGCAAGCGGTATCGCCGCAATGTCATTGGTGGACGTTCATCATTTTGCGGCGCTTTGGGTCGAAGTTGAGCCAATCGCCGAGGCGGGACTTTGTGCTCTTGCCTGCGTATCTTACAAGCCCGCCGTGATTCCCGCCGGCGGGTCCAGACCTCTGTATGGTACCAATCCGATGGCGTTCGGCTGGCCTAGAAAGAACCATCCGCCGGTAATTTTTGACCAGGCGTCATCGGTCATGGCCAAGGGCGAGGTTATGCTTGCTGCGCGTGAGGGCAAGTCACTGCCTGCCGGCGTTGGTGTGGACGCACAGGGGCAAGCCACCACAGATCCGAACGAAGTTCTGAAGGGCGCTTTACTTGCATTCGGCGGCCATAAAGGCTCTTCCATCGCAATGATGATTGAATTATTCGCCGGCAGCCTGATAGGCGAATGCTTTAGTTTTGAAGCTGCCGAACGCGATAACAATGATGGTGGACCGCCCAGCGGTGGGGAATTGATGATCGCCATTGACCCGAATCTCTTCGGCGATGCCGATGGCTGGGCTGAACATTCCGAGCTGTTTTTCAAAGAAATTCAAACCCAGCAAGGTACGCGCCTTCCCAGTTCGCGTCGCTACGAGAATCGAGAAAAAACAAAGCGATCCGGTGTTGCTGTGTCGTCAAAAGTTCACGACCAGATAAATGCTCTACTGGAGTCGGTCTAGTAATAATCACTTAACAAAGGAACAAGATGTCGACTAACAATCACGACAAGATGTTTATCGGAGGAGAATGGGTTGCTGCCAGCAATACGGTTGCGAATATTAATCCGTCCGATACCAGCGACATAGTGGGGCATTTCGCAAGTGCAAGCCCGGATGACGCTCTGCAAGCTGTCGCTGCCGCTCGTGATGCTTTCACCGGTTGGTCACAAAGTGGACTGGAAGCACGTAAGGCAATACTCGACACGATCGGCGACGAGTTGATTGCGCGCAAAGAAGAGCTAGGCGAACTTCTCAGCAGAGAGGAAGGCAAGCCGTTGGCCGAGGGAATTGGTGAAGTGGGACGTGCCGGCCAATTTTTCCAATACTTCGGTGCCGAAGTGCTGCGGCAGATGGGCGAACATGCAGCGTCCGTCAGGCCCGGCGTGGATGTAGACGTTTCGCGCGAACCGCTGGGCGTTATAGGTATTGTCACGCCGTGGAATTTTCCCACCGCAGTAGCGGCATGGAAAATCGCGCCTGCGCTAGCTTTTGGCAACACAGTCGTCCTCAAGGCCGCAGAACTAGTGCCAGCGAGCGCCCTCGCTTTAGCGGAAATCATAAGTCGCAGCGGCTTACCGGCCGGTGCATTCAATCTTGTCACCGGACCGGGTTCATCGACCGGCGACGCGCTGACCCGGTCACCTGATGTGGATGCGATTTCATTCACGGGATCCGTAGGTGTCGGCAAGCGAATCGCAAGCAACGCGATTGAGAATATGGCACGAGTCCAACTCGAAATGGGTAGCAAAAATGCACTTGTCGTGTTGAATGACGCCGATATCGATCTCGCTGTGCAGTGTGCAATCAATGGTGCTTTCTTTGGTACTGGCCAGAAATGTACAGCGTCCTCCCGCCTGGTTGTGGAAGCGGGTATCCACGACGAATTTATCGACCGTATGATTGCCGCAATGAAAAAGCTCGTAGTCGGCAATGCGTTGGATGCAAATACGCAAATCGGGCCGGTGGTCGATCAGCGGCAGTTCGATCAAATTCAGAACTACATGCAGCTTGCTTTGGATGAAGGAGCAGTTCTTGCGCAAGGTGGCGAGACGCCAGCACATGACACTGACGGGTACTTTCTAACACCGGCGCTGTACACGGACACGACAAATCAAATGCGCGTCAATCGAGAAGAAATTTTCGGTCCGATGACCTGTGTGATTAGAGTCGACGACTATGACGAAGCACTCGCCGTATCGAATGACACCGAGTTCGGTCTGACGGCAGGAATTATTACGACGTCATTGAAGCATGCATCACATTTCCGGCGCCATGCGAAGTCGGGCTGTGTGATGGTAAACCTTCCCACTGCCGGCACCGATTATCACGTCCCGTTTGGCGGTCGAAAATCATCGAGCTACGGTCCGCGCGAACAGGGCTTATACGCCAAAGAGTTTTACACCGTCGTCAAAACCAGCTACAGCCTGCCTTACTAGACGGGGGCCTTGAATGAAAGACATGTTGATCATTGATGGATTGCAGTACGTAGACTGGAATCGTCAGCTGTTCGAAGAGGCCAAGGACGGCGGGGTAACGACGATCCACGTCACCATTGCGTATTGGGAAAACACCCGGGAGACGCTCGCGAATATCGGCGACTGGCATCGCCTGTTTCGCCAGCATTCTGATCTGATCATGCCGGTGCGCAGTGCGGCAGATGTCTCGACTGCCAGAGACTCAGGCAAGGTCGGTATCGTTTTCGGCTTTCAAAACTGCTCCCCTATTGAAGACGACTTGCGTCTCGTCCAGGTTTTTCACGAACTCGGCGTTCGCATCATGCAGCTCAGCTACAATAATCAGAGTCTGCTCGCGACAGGATGTTACGAAAATGACGATCCCGGTATCACTCGATTCGGTCAGGAAGTCATCAAGGAAATGAACCGGGTCGGAATGGTTGTCGACATGTCACACAGCGCTGAACGATCGACGATAGAAGCGATCGAATTGTCGAATCGACCGATTGCAATCACCCATGCCAATCCGACGTTCTTCCACGCTGCATTGCGCAACAAGTCTAAAACTGTCCTTTCTGCTCTGCACGAGTCTGGCGGCATGCTTGGTCTCAGCTTGTACCCTTTTCACCTGAAGAACGGTAGCGATTGTACGCTGGAATCTTTTTGCAACATGGCGGCCGAGACTGCAGAGATTATCGGTGCTTCGCAGCTTGCTATCGGATCCGACCTTTGTCAAAACTGGGACTATTCGACTCTCGAGTGGATGCGTTCCGGTCGCTGGACAGCCGGAACGGATTATGGCGAAGGCTCTGCGGACAACCAGGACTGGCCTCGCCAGCCCGAATGGTTTGCCAGCAGTAGCGATTTTCCGACCATTGCCGACGGCCTGAAAACAGCCGGTTTCAGCGACTCCGAGGTACGCGGCATCATGGGCGAAAACTGGCTCGCATTTTTCGAGAAATCCTTCGGCCCGGCCAGCGGCAGCTAGAACGTGATGCGACCTGCCGAAAATGTCTTGAATCTCGAACGGCTCGGATGCCTGCATCCTTACCGACTCAGTTTCATGCGAATCCTGATTCGCAAGATTATGAATGATGGCTGGCAGATCAAGCGCCAGACCTTCGACCTTGACGAGAATGGATACGGCACCGCAATTTATTCGATTGACGCATCCGAAGGTCGTTTCAGTTTTGTCATTTTCGCGCATTATCTTGATCCGGATGTTCGGAGCGATCGGGTAATTGCCAACCAGTGGGACATGACAGTGACACTGTGTGCTGGTGACGTAGGTGCGGAGCAACTAGAGATGTTGCGGCAGAACGTCCCTCTCCAGGAGGCGGGTCGGATCGACACACGCAGTATTGTGCTTTCGCGTGCGAACAAGAGTTCTCGGAATTTCGAATATGTCGTCAGTGAACTCGCGGCGGGTCGGCAACCTGATCTAAAAACTCTCGCCAAAGTCGGTTATTTGTATCGAACTACCGGTGTCTACGGCAGTGGCAAATTCGGTATGGCTGACTGGCAACTGGTCCGCAAAAAATACCCTGATTTTGCACGTCCGTTTGCTGCAGAAATGTTCAGCTGCTTCATGATGCGGCAATTTAGTCTCGAACAAGCCGAAGCCATAGCCCACGCCCGCTCGCCGGCAACAGCGATCAAGATGGATGATTCGGTTAAGCGTTACATGGGAATCGGCAATGCCACTGGCCTTGGTATGGCGCCCTACCTAATCAATCATCCACAACTTATCAGTCGCTGGATTGAAGTGCGGGAAACGGCCATTGCCCGCATTTGCCAAAGCGGCCGGGCGACCAAGGATATGTGCGCGTCGATGGCCAATTTGCTGCGTAAGGCTGCAAGACACCTTGCAGAAATTGCGACCGACAACGAGGAGCAGAATCAACGCAATAGCGCGACGATTGAGGAGATCGCCGAGGCCATCCGGTTTATCGAAAATCACCAGCCGACTGATTGGCAAACTATTCTCTCGATGGCAGAGACCACCTGGAGCTTCGAAACACAAGAAGTAATCAACTCGTTATTGACTGAATTGTATCCGCAGCTGGTCGACGATCTGGAAGATGAGCTGTGCCTGGATGAGTCCTTGCAGTTAATTCCGCAAGAACCGTTGTCGGACACCCGGCATGCGATAGAAGAACACTACGCATGGGCGCTCGATATCGATTTCACCGAAGCGAGGAGCCGTGGCGTCTTCTGGTATCGCTCGCAGGAGAAATCGGAACCGCGCCTGGGTCACCGCGGAGTTGACTCCGGCGAAGACAGGGCTATGAAGATGGTAATCGCTTACGACGTCAGGCAATGCTATGACGCGATATGCGAGTTTCTTGAACTCAACCCCGACGCAAGTACCGCCGAATATGCCCTTGTCAATCCGGAAACCCGTAGCATCCTCAGACGGATACAGACGATGTCGCGGAATTTTTACGGCGATATTCAAGCAAACCTGTCCGATACTGACGTTCTTCCAATTCATCTATTGCGTTGCAAACTATCGTTTTTCGGTGTCAGCAAATTCGACCCCAAGTCGCGCCTGTGGGTTCGTAATACCATGTATCAGGGTGCCCCTCTCTGCGGCGACATTGGCAGTGACTTTACGGATGACTGGTACTTTCCAACAATGCCTGATCCAGATGAGGAGCACGAACTATCATCCTGTCGCTCAATGAATTGACCTCCTTGTTAAAGCGATCATTTGAGGGACAGGGCTATTGCCAAAGTGACTTCGAAGACGCAGCAATTGCAATTGTCTGGCTCGAGTCTCACGGCCTGAACGGATTAGAAATTTGCTCTTCTCAGCGAGTGGCGCGCACTAAGGTCGAGGTCAATCTCACCGCCGACGAACAAAACGCAACAGTTGTCGATCTAAAAAAGCAGAGCATTGCATTCTTTGGTCGTTCAATCGTTGATCTCGCCTGTGCCGGGGCGCTTGCCGAGCGTGTAGACCGGCTAGCAATCCAAAATTGTTGTGATCAAAGCGCGATCCTGCCATCGCTGTGTAATATCGGCGCCCGCGGATTGCACGCACTGGCTTACTGGAACGACGATAATTTTCTTTGCGTCGCAAGAATTGTAGCGGACCAGCGGATACCGAGCATTCGATACCTTACACCCGTAGCTACTGAGAAAGGTGCCGATCCGGATTTAAACCTTGTTTGCTCGAAAGGTGTACAAAACATCGACTCACTTGAAACGTCTTTGACCGGTGACGACAATGGGGGCGTTCGCTATATCTCATCGACCGACTTTGCGAATCAGTTTGACGCCGTGATTAATAGCGGCATTGAAGTAAATGATGAGCTCATGAGTACGCTGGTCGCTTACGCCGATACGATACTGGTTGAGTCTACTGAGCAGTCACGACTGGGAGCTGGAGAATAAGAATGAGCAAACCTGAACACAGTCCGGATAAATTTTCTGCCAAAGCCATCGACTGGCCGACCCTAATAATTAGTGGCGGATTCCTTCTGGCATTCGTCGTCGCTGCTATTGTCAATATCGACTCGCTGTCCACCGCCGTCAACAGCGCGTATGCGACTTCAGTCCGATTGTTCGGTGCCTACTGGCAAGTTTTGTTGCTGCTGACCTTTCTGGTAGGCCTGTATGTCGCCATCTCCAGCTCAGGCAACGCACGTCTGGGTAACCTCGCGCAGCCCGAAATAAGTACGTTCAAGTGGTTTGCGATCATCATGTGTACACTCCTGGCAGGCGGCGGCGTATTTTTCGCAGCGGCAGAACCGATGGCGCATTTCACTGCTCCGCCACCGCTATTTGATGTCGCGGCTGAAACACCGGCAGCTGTGTACCCGGCGTTGGCGCAAAGTTATATGCATTGGGGTTTTCTGGCGTGGGCTATCCTTGGCAGCCTCACCACGATTGTTTTTATGCATCTTCATTACGATAAGGGATTGCCGCTCAAACCCCGGACGCTTCTCTACCCGTTGTTTGGCGAGCGCGCATTAAATAGCTGGTTTGGCGGCGCGGTCGATGCGGCCTGCGTAGTTGCCGTTGTCGCAGGAACGGTAGGACCAATCGGATTTCTTGGACTACAGGTGAGTTATGGGCTGAACGACCTGTTCGGACTACCCGATACTTATTTAACACAGTCGATGATCATCCTGTTCTTGATCGCCATCTACACTATTTCTTCGGTTTCGGGTATTCAGCGCGGCATTCAATTGCTAAGCGCTTTCAACGTATGCCTCGCTCTCGTGTTGATGGCCTACCTGTTGATTGCAGGACCGACCTCGTTCATTTTCGATAGCTATATTCATTCGACAGGGCAGTATCTGTCTAACTTCATCCCGATGGCGACATTTCGTGCAGACACCGAGTGGTTGAATCAATGGACCGTGTTTTTCTGGGGCTGGTTCCTCGGCTATGGCCCACTGATGGCCATGTTCATCGCCAGAATTTCGAACGGACGACGAATACGAGAGATGATTCTCGCAGTATCGGTCGTGGCTCCGATTGTGACGACTTTCTGGTTCACAATCGTCGGTGGTTCCGGCATCGCCTATGAAATTGCCAACCCCGGCGCCATATCCATCCCTTTCGAGGGGTTTAATATGCCGGCTGCATTACTCGCAATCACCCAGCAATTACCGCTCGGTTTCCTGGTGTCGCTGCTGTTCCTGGTACTCACAACGGTGTTTGTCGCCACTACGGGTGACTCCATGACTTATACAATTTCCATGGTAATGACGGGCACCGATGATCCGCCAACAGCATTGCGCGTATTTTGGGGCATCATCATGGGCGTCGTCGCCATGATATTGATTTCAATTGGCGCTGGCGGAATCAGCGCGTTACAGTATTTTATCGTCGTAACCGCGGTTCCCGTATCCCTCATCCTTCTCCCGTCTCTGTGGACCGCTCCGCGAATTGCGCGTGAACTTGCCCAAAGGAGCCAGAATTGAGCAACGATCAACAAAGTACAGAAGATACGCGGGATATCGGACATACGATCGGCGAAAATAACATTCAGTTGCTCGGCCTCGACATCCACAGCCCGGTCTTTCTGGTGTCCGCTATCCTGGCGATCGCGTTAGTCGTTGCAACGCTGCTATTTCAGGAACAGGCAGCTAATGTCTTTGGTGATATGCGGGTGTGGATCACATCCACTTTCGACTGGTTTTTTGTCATTTCGGCTAATTTCTTTGTCGTGTTCTGCCTCGCTGTCGCATATTCAAAGCTTGGCCGGATTCGATTGGGTGGCGATAACGCGAAACCGCGGTACGGCTATCCGGCCTGGCTAGCGATGCTTTTTGCTGCCGGTGTTGGCATTGGCTTGATGTTTTTCGGCGTATTGGAACCCGTCACTCACACAGTAAACCCGCCCATCGGAATCGATCCTGCCAACACAGACACCGCACGCGCCGTCGGCATGGCCGCAGCGATCAATCATTGGGGACTGCATGCCTGGGCAATTTACGCGGTCGTTGGGTTATCACTCTCATTTTTTTGTTTCAATCGTGGCTTGCCCCTGACGATGCGATCTGCTTTTTATCCGTTACTCGGCAATGCTGTCTGGGGGCCATTTGGCCATTTCGTCGACATCGTTGCGGTTCTGGCAACGTTGTTTGGGCTAGCGGTGTCCCTTGGATTCGGCGCTGAGCAGATCGCCGGTGGTCTGAATTATCTGTTTGATATTCCGCCTGGCGATTCGACCAAAGTCATCTTGATCTTCGTCATTATCTCCATTGCGCTCGTTTCTGTGGTAGCCGGTCTTGACAAGGGAGTCAGAAGACTTAGCCAGCTGAATATGGGTCTCGCTGCTGCCCTTTGGCTGTTCGTTCTGATCACTGGTCCGACACTGGTTGTGCTGGTAACTATTCTCAGCTCAGTCTATGACTACCTGTACTACCTGCCAGGCCTTAACAACTGGATCGGACGTGAAGACACCGAGTTTCTGCACGGGTGGTCGACATTCTATTGGGCATGGTGGATATCATGGTCACCTTTTGTCGGTATGTTCATCGCTCGTGTCAGCTATGGCCGCACGGTTCGTGAATTCATTACCTGGGTATTAATCATCCCAACAGTGATCGGATTAATCTGGATGTCAACGTTTGGTGGTGTTGCGCTGGACCAGTTGCTGAGCGACGGCTACCGCGGCGTAGCCGATTCTGTACCCGAACTCGCATTGTTCAAAATGCTCGAACAGCTACCCCTAACCAATATCGTTTCGACGATCAGTGTATTTTTGATCGCTATATTCTTCATAACCTCAGCGGATTCTGGCGCATTGGTTATGGACATCATAACCGCGGGCGGAAAAATGGACGCGCCGGTGCAACAACGATTCTTCTGGTGCGTTCTTGCTGGACTCGTCGCGGTCGCATTGATGCTTGGCGGTGGCATGGCGTCGCTGCAGGCTTTGACAATATCCATCGGCCTGCCATTTGGATTGGTACTGCTGATTATGTGCGTGGGGCTGTTAAAAGGCTTGCGAGCCGAGACCCATCCAAACCGAACTAGTACGTAGACGGTCAAAATTGATAATCTCACACCGACACAAATTTATTTTTTTCGCTGTGCCGAAAACTGCAACGCATACGATACGCGAGGCGCTGCGGCAGCATACCGACGAGAATGACTGGGAGCAGCAGGTTCTCTATGGTCAACAATTTCTGCCTTTCCCAGAAATCGCTCGTCTGAATCATGGCCATATATCGGCCGAGCAGATTCGACCTCACCTGGATGACGACATCTGGAATGAGTATTTCAAATTCGGCTTCGTGCGCAATCCCTTTGACCGCTTCGTCTCAACCTGCTTCTTCTTGAACCGCAGCAATCCGAATTTCGCACAGACCGCGGTGCAATTCATGAAACAGCGCTTACCGCTGCCCCGGTTTCGGCAACGTATTCTCGTGAAACCGCAGTACCAGCAGCTCTGCTGGTCGGGCGGCGATGTCGCGCTCGATTATGTCGGACGCTATGAATCACTGCAGCAATCCTACGATGAGATATGCGAACGAATCGGAATTTCCGGCAGCGAACTAGGGGTTAAGAACACCTCGAAACACAAGACTTTTGACACCTATTACGACGAAGATTTGCGCAACAGCGTTGCCGAGTTTTACGCAGAAGACCTGCGTATATTTGACTACGCGTTTCCTTCGTCGTAACCGGCCAGAGCAGGTTGCAGCTTCCCGATCGGGCTCGAATGGCGACTCAAGGCTTACCGCCAATCGAATGAAAAGCTGTCCAATATCTACAGAAAAACTCGAAGTATGAATTCGAGTCGAAATTAGCGTATCCGGGTTATAGCCTCAGTTTGAGTGAAATCGAAAACTGGGTTTCGGTCTTGGTTGGCTCTATGCCGTAGTAGACCCAGCCGCAATGGTGCGTCTTGATGCTCAACCATTCTGTTGCCAGGCTGAGCTTCTCAGACAGGCCAACCTGGTACGACAGCGTCCACGCGTGGCCGTCCTCAGGGTTGTTATCCTCAGGCGTACTGTCGTTCTGGGTCACATCGAATACGTCATAGCGCAGCGCCAGTCGGTGTTTGCCAAACGCGCGCGTCAGCAAAGCGAATTTGCTGTCAAATTCCACATCTACTGCATGCGCGCCGTTCGGAAACATGACCGGCCCCATGACCGTCGAGCCGAACATCCACTGTGCTACGAAGCCCACGTCACCAGGTAACGTCGCCTGCATCCCGACGTGTTCAAATATGGTTTCCCAGGCATACTGGCCACCCTTGATGACAGTCGGGTCGCCGCGATTGTCGTAGTGTCCGGCGCGCAACAGCAATTTGCTGCCGTATTGCCACTCACCCGTCAGGGAATACCCTGCCCGGTTATCAACTTCGGTGAACGGTTTAACGTACGGATCCTGGTACTCAAACATCTCGCCGGGCTCTAACAACGGTAGCGGCGGCAGCGGTAATTTGTCGCCGAAGCGAGTCTGGCGATCGTGTACCGACCAGCCTTTCCATGCCAGCAGCGATCCGGCCGGGTCGTTGCCCCAAAAGATTGCGGCGTCCATCGAGAAAGTATGTGCTCCGCCCAATGACAGCGGTTTCCGGCTGACGGTCAACTCGGCGCCGAAGGTTCGAATCTCCTCTGCTATCCAGGTATTGATCGCAGAAGCACTCATTGCGTAGCGATTGCTCCAGGCCGCGTCGACGTTTTCCAGCGAGATTCTCGGGTAGAACGCTCCAAGCTTGGCTCGGTAGCGTGTCGGTGAGGTGGGCACCGGACGCCACTCCAGATAAGCCTGGGTGAAATCGATCGCACTACCGATATCATCGTCGTAGCCTTCCAGAACGATATTGGCACTGAGCGTGTCCGTAATGCGCCCGCGGTAATCCACGAACATCCTGTTCATTACAAAACCATCTTCGCTGTAGCGCAGCTTGCCAACATAGCCTTCCGTCCAGGACGGATGCCCTGAAACATCGACGTAAGCGATATCGAAACTGAGCGTCGCTTCGTGCCCGTCACTGATTTCCACCGCTCTCACGGCCGGAGACACGATACAGAACAGCGCTACCGCTACTAGTACTCTGTCCATTGCACTCCGTCCGTTTCTGAGTGATGCGGCGCTCTGAGTTTTTTGTGCAGCTTGAACGAAACAACTGTACTACGGTGAACAGGCACTGCCAGGTCCTGCGTCAGTGCTGCGGCTTCGTCGCGAATTCTCGGGTTCCAGATATTTACCGTATAGCCGGCTGCCGCGTCATCAACTTCGAGCTCAACCTGCCCGGAGGCATCGGTCGTGCCGAAAACCGCGGTATCGACGACGATAATGTAGCCAAGCATCTGATCATGAATATTGCATCCAAGGGTCACGACACCATCATGCGAGAACACAATCGGATCGTGAGCGTTGCCTTTGTATAAAGGCAATACGAAGTTATTCGGCTTGGAGAAGGAATAAACGTGGTGGGCGACAACATCTGAATTCGGGAACTCAACCGAGGTGCCCCTGCGCACGACAAGCATGTGCGGAACGAAGCGCGTATCGATCTGATCCATGACCGCCGTTTCAGTGACCGCGGTCGAGGCGGCGACGCCCTGCTGATCGATGAAAACGACCACATCCGGCACGGGATGACCGTTTTCCCCAAGAACCTCTATCACGACCGCACCAGCATGCGCAGGTGGTGTCTGGCCAATGATCAATAGCATTATTGATATGGCCAATAAGTGATTGATTTTAATGTGATAAGTCACGTGGTCGAATTGGCAGTTGCGATACTCCCAGTTTATTCCGGGGTGACCTCGATTAACCGTGACCTGCCGCACGTTCTATTTGACAAAATCTCACTAATATTTGATGAGTCAGGAGTGTACGGCGGCCCGTTTTCATGAAATTTCGCGCGAGTTTTCGCACCAAACTGCTGCTACTGGCAATCCTTCCGTTAGGGGCAGCGCAACTAGTGACGCTGTTTGCAGTGATGCAAACAGTCGAGCAAGACGTGCAGAAACGTGCGAACAACTCTCTGAATACTGGCGCGCTGGTGGTCAACGAATTCCTCGCGGCTCGTGCAGAACAATTGCATGCCAGCGTCGAAGTAATGGCCGCGGACTACGGTCTGAAGGAAGCAACTGCGATCGGAGACGCACCAACGATTCGTTCAGCACTGGACAATCACGGCAAGCGAGTTGGTGCCGACCTGCTGGTCATCCTCGATCTCAAAGGCAATCCAATCGTTAGCACAGTCGACTTACGCTCAGCCCACCTGATAGACCAACAAGTTCTGAGCAGCGGCGACCGGGATGCAGCACGGGAGGCGACAGCATTTGTTGGCGACGATGTTTTTCACCTGTTTGTTGTGCCGTTGCGGGCGCCAACAACTATCGCCTGGATCGTCGCCGGATTTCAGGTTGATGCCGCGCTGGTCGCACGCCTCAACGAGCTGACCGGCCTGGAATCATCCATTGTCTATGCGGACGCGCCGGCGACGACAATTGCTTCCAGCCGCGCGCAGACTCAACATGCCTGGCAACTGCACTCGGAGAACGGGGCCGTTTACCGATCCGAGGGACAGGTCGACCAATCACTCGCAATCCAAACCGAGTTCGTGCCGGGTGATGAATCTGTTCTCGTCGTGCTGCAAAGATCCCTGCGTGACGCAATGTTGCCGTATGTCGAGGCACGCCGCGGCCTCATCCTGTTTGGTGCTGCCCTGTTGCTACTGGTAGCACTAACCGGTGCCTGGCTATCGACGACCATCGCCCAGCCGCTCAAGACGCTCGGCGCAGCCGCCAGGCGAATGATTTCGGGCAACTACGACACCAATGTGACTGTTCGCTCGGATGACGAGTTTGGTGAACTGGCAACAAGCTTCAACGCCATGCAGCAAGCGATCGCCGAACGCGAACAGCGAATATCTCATCATGCAACCCACGATCCCCTGACTGACCTGCCAAATCGCGCAAAGATACTGACCGCACTCACCAGCCTGGTCGAATCTGCCCGTACGGACAAGACCAGCATCGCAGTCCTTTCGATCGGACTCGTTCGCATGAGCGAGATATCCTCGACCCTCGGTCATAATGCGACGACTGAATTGATTCGCATGGCTGCTCGTCACTTGCGTGCCAATCTCGATGAGTCGGAATTGCTCGGCCACACCGGGACCAACGAGTTTGTTGTCGTACTTCCAGGTCAGGACAGCGACAGCGCGATAGCCTACTCCGATCGCATCGCCGGCCTATTGGGCTCCGGCGTAACGCTGGGACGAATCAACATTATCTTGCAGACGGAGATCGGGATCGCCGAGTTTCCGCGACACGGCGGCTCCGCGGCGGACGTACTCCGTCTCGCTGCGATAGCACGAACCGACGCCGAGGCCAGTCACGAGCAAGTCAAAATCTATCAGCCCGGCCGCGAAGACGATTTCCTACGTCGGCTGCGAATGGCCAACGACCTCCCGGCAGCACTGCGGCGCGACGAGTTACAGGTCTATTTTCAGCCGAAGATTTCCTTGCCACACGGTGATGTTTGTGGCGCCGAGGCGCTGGTGCGATGGGAACATTCTGATCTGGGCTTCCTGCAGCCGGACGACTTCATTCCCGCCGCTGAGCAGTCCGGCACCATTGTGGTTCTCACCCGCTATGTTATCGACGCGGCGGTGCGGGAATGTTGCGAGTGGCGGCGAGCAGGTCATGATCTTCAGATTTCGGTGAACCTGTCAGCAAGAGACCTACAGGACGAGTACCTGCCATACCAGGTACTTCAGATTCTCAATGAACACGGCCTGGAAGCCAGATATCTCACGCTGGAGATAACGGAAAACTCGATCATGGAGAATCTTCGTCATGCTATATCGGTCCTGGAGTGCCTTAGGGATATTGGCGTCAGAATCTCCATGGACGATTTCGGCACTGGGCACTCTTCGCTGGCACAGTTACGCGATATTCCGTTGCATGAACTCAAGATCGACAAATCCTTTGTCATCGCAATGTCTGACAGTGAGCATAACGAGACTATCGTCAAGACAACCGTCAGCCTGGCGCACAGCATGAACCTTCACGTTGTTGCCGAAGGTGTTGAGGACATTGAAACTGTGCGTCGAATCGCGGCGATGGGCTGCGAACAAGCGCAAGGTTACCTCTTCAGCAAACCGATTCCCGCGAAGAAAGTGCATAGCTGGCTAGAAGCCTACGAACCGGTTTCGTTTGCCAATCGGCGCAAGCAAGGTAGGGCATTCGACAACAAGTCCGCCTGAGCCCGCAGCGGCGAGGCTTTAGCTACAGCAACTGAAACGCGAGCAGCGCCCCTATATAACCAATACTTGTCATGTAAACCCAAGCGAATATCGGCCAGCGCCAGGTATTCGTTTCGCGCCTGATGACAGCGAGAGTCGCTGCGCATTGCAGGCAGCAGGCGTAGAAAATCAGCAAGCCAACAACCATTGGCAGCGTAAAAACCGGGCTGCCATCCGGCCATTTCGATGCTTGCAAGCGTTCGGACAATGTTGCCTCGTCGGCGTCATCGCCGACCGCATAAACCGTGCCCAACACAGCGATTACGACTTCTCTCGCTGGGAATCCGGCAATAACCGCAGACGAAACACGCCAATCCCAGCCCAGTGGTTTGAACACTGGCTCTACAACATGACCGGCACGTCCCAACCAACTCTGTTCCAGTTGTGCGGCCGCTGCTTCGTTATCGGTCAGACTCGGGTCAATGTCGGTCGCGCGTGGAAAGTACGCCAACGCCCAAACGACGACGGCAACCATGAAAATTACGGTGCCGGCACGTCGCAGGAAGACTTTGGCGCGACCCAGTAACTGCATAAGTACCGTACGCACATTGGGGCGCCGGAACTCCGGCAGCATCAGCGCAAATGGTGGTTTCGGACCGCGCAAGGCCGTCTTGCGAATCAATAACGCCGTCAGGACGCCTGCCACAATGCCAAACATGTACAAACCGAAGAGCACCAGGCCTTGCAAGTTCAGGAACCCAACGTCGACTGCCGGAACAAAGGCAGCGATCAACAAGGCGTAGACCGGCAGCCGCGCCGAACATGTCATGAACGGTGCTGCAAGAATCGTCGCGATACGATCACGACGATTTGGGATCACACGGGTCGCCATAATGCCTGGGACTGCACAGGCGAAGCTGGAAATCATCGGAATAATTGATTGCCCTGAAAGACCGACAGAGCGCATGACTCTATCCAGCAAGTAGGCGGCCCGCGCCAGGTAGCCGGAATCTTCCAAGAGAATAATAAAGAGAAACAGGATCAAAATTTGCGGCAGGAAGATTATGACGCTGCCAACCCCAGCAATAACACCGTCTGACACAAGACTGGAAAACCAACCGTCCCCAAGCTGCATTGCGACTATGGAACTCAGCGCAGCCGTTGACTCGTCGATCAGATCCATCATCGGCGTCGCCCAGGCGAAAACAGCCTGAAAGACAACGGCCATCACCAGAAACAAGCCCATGGTTCCCGGAATCGGTCTGTTCAGAAACTGCGTAATTCGCGTGCGCCAGGACAGGAGTGCGGGCACCTTCTCCTGCACGTCCTTGAGTACCTCCCTGACCCAGGCATAACGCACTCTCGCCTCACGCGCGAGCGGCGGCTCATTGCCAAACAGTTGTTCTCGAAATTTCTCCGTGCTGGTAGCGGCGCCCTCACCCAGGTACTCGAGCACAGGCAAATTAGCATCAGTCGCGCCGTCAATCAGCAGGCGCTCAATTTCAGCTCGTTGTACCGGCACGCTCGCCGATTGCGCCAACTCAGAAGCCGCCGCCGATAATTCCGGCCACGCCGCGACTGCTTCCGGCGCTGCCTGACCTGACAGATTAACCAGCGCGTCACGGAGCGGTGCTATGCCCTCGCCTGTCGTCGCGATCACACGGCAGATTTGTACGCCGCCCAAATGTGCTGACAACTTTTCGAGATCGATATTCAGTCCACTGGCGTGCGCTGCATCGGTCATTGTCAGTGCAACAACGATGGGCAGCTCCAGCTCAATGAGCTGCTGGACAAGATACAAGCCCTGATAAAGATTGGTCGCATCGACAACGACCAGGATGCCATCGGGTGGCTGCGTGCCGGCCATGCGACCGAATATCACATCGACCGCAATCTGCTCTTCGAATGAGTGCGCACTGAGGCCGTGTGTTCCCGGCAAGTCGACAAGTTCGACCGTTTGGTTCTCGACTTTCAGCGTGCCGATATGCCGTTCGACCGTAACGCCAGGATAGTTGCCGATCCGTTGCCTGAGACCAGTCAGTCGATTAAAGAGTGTGCTCTTACCAGAATTCGGGTTACCGACTACCGCGATGCTGGAATCGGGCTGCCGGCGTCGGGGGATGTCGTTAAGAGAAACGCGGGTTTCGGACGCTTTAGTCACCGCTGTCGGCATGCGTCACGGTGAATCGGCTGGCCTGCTCCTTGCGTAGCGAGATTCCGCTGCCAAAGAATCGAAATTCCATGGGGTCACCACCCAGCGCTGAGCTGGCCAACTCGACCTCGGTACCTTCAACCAGGCCAAGCACCATAAGGCGCTGAACCTGTGGGTCCGATGCGTCGATCGACTGAATAGTGCCAGTCTGGCCCTGTTTCAGGCCTGCGAGCGTATTGTCAGAAGCTGCCATGTCACAAATGATAATGATTCGCATTAATGATGGCAATAGAGGATAACCGCGATGTGAATCCTGCGGCGTATTATGTTTAGTCGTCAGGTCTCATGCGGGTCAACAGGCGCCAGGCTTACCGATCTCATCCGGCAGCACGGCCTCAATACGCTCCATAACGTCCAAACGATGAATAACATCGTTGATGTAGTCGAGCCGATCCGTTTCCAGCACCAGGACATCGCTCATCTTGTAGGACGCGATCCAGTCTTCGTACAGGCGTTCAAGGCGCTTCAGGTAGGCGAGCGGTACGTCCTGCTCCATTGCCCGGCCACGCAGCTTAATACGCTGTCGCAGTGGCCGCATTGAACAGCGCAAGTAAATCATCAGGTCCGGTGGCCGAATTGCTTCCAGAATCGCGTGATAAAACCCCTGGTAAGTGGCCCAGTCGCGCTTCGAAATTTTTCGCATTTGATACAACGCGGTCGCAAATATCTCTGCGTCTTCAAATATGGTTCGGTCTAGCGCGACTACACCCTCTTGTCGGTCGAGTTCCTGGTGCAAGCGAAACTTGTTACTCAAAAAATATAGCTGCGACTGAAATGCCCAACTCTTCATATCCCCATAAAAATCTGCGAGATAGGGATTCTCATCGTTGGGTTCGTAAAACGGCGCGACGTCATAGGTGCGCGACAGAAATTCGACCAGCGTCGACTTGCCGGAGCCCATGTTGCCCGCGATTGCGATTGTACGTTTCATATTGTGCTACCTTACCGCATTCGCGAACTCAGGAAACCACAGTGACAGATCAACTGCCTGCCGAATTGATAAGCGAGGCTGACATCGAAAAACGCGTCAGAGAACTCGCCGAACAGATTTCCACTGACTACGCCGACAAAGGAGATGTTGTTCTTATTGGCGTCCTGAAAGGCTCATTTATTTTCCTGGCCGATCTATCACGCCGGCTCAGCATTCCTCGTACGATCGAATTTATTGCGGTTTCCAGTTACGGCGGTGGCAGCATCGCGAGCGGTGCTGTTCGGCTCGTAATGGACGTACGCGGTAATATCGAGAATCGCCACGTCTTGATCGTCGAAGACATTGTCGACACCGGCCATACGCTGAAGTACCTGATTGGCATGTTGGAATCGCACCGCCCTGCATCGATCAAGACCTGTGCGCTGTTGCACAAACCCGGCAGCGCTGAGGTTGAAGTTCCGATTGACTATATTGGCTTCGGCATCGGCGATGAATGGGTGGTTGGCTATGGGCTGGACTTCGCGGAACGTGATCGCACCTTGCCCTATATCGGAATTGTCAGTCCGGACGACCGCTAAAGCGATTAGTGGTCGGCGCAATCTTCGGTTTCAATCTCGACCGTCGTATGACCAATCCCATATTCGGCTTTCAGTACATCCTTGATGCGACGAATGCATTCGGTTGGATTCTGCGGCGCGCCCTGTAACTGCACGTGCATGGTCAACATCAAGTCTTGTGGAGTCAGGCCCCAGACGTGCACGTGGTGAATGCCGACCACTGTCGGAACCTTGCTGATGATTTGATTCTGCATCGCGTCGAGATCCAGCCATTCCGGCGCACCCTCCAGCAATACGTGGGCGCTACGCTTTACCAATATCCACGCGCTGCGCAGAATCAACAGGGCGACAGCGACCGACAAAATTGGATCAATTGGCGTCCAGTTTGTCTGAATGATAACGATGGCAGCTATGATCGCAGCGACGGAGCCAAGCAAGTCGCCGGCGACGTGCAGAGCGGCCCCACGAATATTAAGGTTATCCCTGTCGCCGCTGTGCAAGACAAGAAACGCGACGATGTTGACAGCCAAACCTATTCCGGCGACGACCAGCATGGTGCTGCCGAGGATTTCGGTAGGATTCATGAAACGATCGACAGCTTCATACAGAATCCATGCGACGATCAATAATAGTGTCAACCCATTCACGAATGCAGCGAGAATCTGGAAACGTTGATAACCGTAGGTCAGTTTCGCATCAGCCGGCCGGCGACTAACGTGGAAAGCGACGGCCGCCAATGCGAGAGCCATGGTATCGGTCAGCATATGGCCGGCATCGGCTAGCAGCGCCAGTGAGCCTGAAATGATGCCGCCGATCACTTCGACGACCATGAAAGACCCAGTCAACAGCAGCGCAATAATTACCCGCCGCATGTTACCCGTGTGATGGTGGTCGTGGCTCATGGCTGGTTTAGCCGATAGATCAATATCGCCGCACGTTTGATCGCCAGCGACATCGTCGTAAGATCGAGACTCTCATTGGGCGAATGGCCTCCGCTGCCCAGGGCGCCGAGACCAGCAAGACTGTCCGAGTACGGCGCGACAAATGAAATATCCGCAGCACCACGACGCAACGGATGCAGAATGGACATCGGTCCGCGGCCGAGTTCCTCATTGATCGCCGATAGCCTGTCGGCGAGTGCCTGGTTGCCGTCTGTTGGTGACATCGGCGGATACTTATCGAGGAACTCAATGCTCGCCGACGTATGCGGCAAACTTTCGCTGACAATAGCCAACATTCGATCGCGCACACGCGCCAGTTGCTCGTTCGAAATCGCCCGAATGTCGCCATGCGCAACCGCCGAGCGCGGCACAATATTTGTTTTGCCGAAACTCGAACCTCGGTTAAGTTGCTCGTCGTAAGTAACATCCGTACCGCCCTGTATATTGGCAGCATTAAATGTCAGGAACTCCTCGTCTCGCAGCTCGGCATAGAACCTCGTCAGTATCCTCGAAATCTCGTAGACCGCGCCGGCACCAGTCCGTTCGCTGAACACACCCGATGAATGTGCCTGCCTGCCAGTCGTTGTGAGGGTCCAGCTACTTGAGCTGCGCCGCGAGGTAGTTGCCCAATCGACGTCGTCGTAATGCACCGCTGACTCGAAGCCCAGGGAAATATCTGCCCATTCACCTGCAGCGACAAGATCTCGCCGTGATATCGACAATGGCTGACCGGCTTTTTCCTCATCACCGGTATAAGCAACAACGATCGGCAGATCGTCCAGTGCACCGACTTCCTGTAATGCCTTGAGTGCGTAAATAATAATTACGTTGCCCGACTTCATGTCGTCTACGCCCGGACCCTTGGCAATGTTTCCATTGCGCTCGTATGACTGAAACGCGTCATCGGACTCGAACACCGTATCGAGATGCCCAATCATCAGGACTTTCTTCCCTTTACCGCCTTTGCGACCGAACAGGTGCCCCGCTCGGTTGACCTCTGGCGGCATACTGATCCACTCCGTTTCCAGGCCCAGTGCATCGAGCTCGCGACGCATGACATCACCAACCGCCTTGACGCCTTCGTGATTCATCGTGCCGCTACTAATATTGACGGTCTCTTCCAGGAGCGCGTTCGCGTCTTCAGCATTTCCGTCGATCCATTCGAGCATGCGCTGCTCGGTCTCGTCGAATTCTGCGCAGACCGGTGCAACTGCTAGTACGGTCAAGAATAGCGCGCTGATCGTCTTGCCAATTAGTTTGTTCAATTTTCTTCTATCTGCCGCGGTACGCGTATGTTTTCGACCATTTCTTGAATGCGTGCTGGCGGCGGCGCAGTGATTTTGCTGACAACGATTACTACGATCAGGTTCAGGCTCATACCCACCGCTCCGATGCCTTCTGGCGAGATTCCGAATAGCCAATGCTCCGCGACGTTTTCGCCCCAGGGAGACCCCGCCCACTTCAGGAATAAGCCTTTGTAGTACTCGATATAGCCGTAGGTAAATATTAGTCCGGTTAGCATGCCAGCGATCGCACCTTGCTTGTTAGCGCCCTTCCAGAAAATGCCCAGCAGAATTACGGGGAACAATGACGCCGCAGCCAGTCCGAACGCGAATGCAACGACCTGCGCAACCCAGCCTGGCGGATCGAAGCCCAGATAACCCGCAACCAGAATGGCGAATGCGGCTGCTATTCTTCCGACCAGCAGCTCATCTTTTTCGGAAATTCTCGGGGCGAAAATACCTTTGACGAGATCGTGCGAAACCGCTGCAGAAATGACCAGTAATAATCCGGCTGCTGTCGACAATGCCGCTGCAATGCCACCGGCCGCAACCAATGCGATCACCCAGTTCGGCAAGCCTGCGATTTCCGGATTCGCCAACACCATGATGTCGCGGTCAACACTCAACTCGCTGCCCTGCCAGCCATAGCCCGCAGCCTCAGCCTGAAATGCCTCGTTTTGATCGTTGTAATACTGAACGCGACCATCGCCGTTCTTATCGTCAAAGCTGACAAGCCCGGTTTGCTCCCAGGTATGCATCCAGTCTGGCCGTTCCTCGTAAACCAGGTTTCCGCCGGGCGCACCCACCTCACCGGTCTGCACTGTGTTGATCAGGTTATAGCGCGCCATTGATCCAACCGCCGGCGCCGTCGTGTAAAGAATCGCGATAAAGAGCAGCGCCCAGCCTGCAGACAAGCGCGCATCGCGAACTTTGCGTACCGTGAAAAAGCGCACGATGACATGCGGTAGTCCAGCTGTGCCGACCATTAATGCCAAGGTGATGCACAAGACATCAATTCGACTCTTGGTACCGCTCGTGTACTGGTTAAAGCCCAGCGACGTAACAATGTCATCCAACTTGTCGAGCAACGCGGTACCGGTGCCAGAAATATTGCTGCCAAAAGCCAACTGCGGAATGGGGTTATCGGTGATCTGAATCGCGATGAAAATTGCAGGAACAGTGTAGGCGAATATCAAGACGCAGTATTGCGCAACCTGCGTATAGGTAATTCCTTTCATGCCACCCAGAACTGCGTAGACGAAAACTACGCCCATACCGATCAACAGCCCAGTTGTAACTTCAACTTCAAGAAATCTTGAAAATACGATGCCGACACCACGCATCTGACCAGCAACGTAAGTGAACGAGATTACGATCAGACAGATAACTGCAACGATTCGCGCAGTCTTGGAGTAATAACGCTCGGCAATAAATTCCGGCACCGTAAACTTGCCGAACTTACGCAAGTACGGAGCGAGCAACAGCGCTAGCAGCACGTAACCGCCTGTCCAGCCCATCAGATAGACGGAAGCGTCGTAGCCCAGAAACGCGATCAACCCAGCCATCGAAATAAACGATGCAGCACTCATCCAGTCCGCTGCTGTCGCCATGCCATTGGCTAGCGGAGATACGCCTCTGCCGGCAATATAAAAATCACCCGTGGTATGCGCGCGCGACCAGATTGCTATGCCAATATAGAGTACGAAACTGAGGCCTACGGCGATGTAGGTAAGCGCTTGCAGGCTCATGCCGAGCACCTGATCTGCAGGAAATTAGTCTTCATGAACATCGAATTTCTTGTCAATGTGATTCATGCGCCAGGCGTAGAAGAAAATCAGCGCCACGAAAATGTAGATTGAACCCTGTTGGGCGAACCAGAATCCCAGTTTGAATCCACCCATTCGAATCTGATTGAGCTCCTCGACTAGCAATATGCCAAAGCCATAGGAGCAAACAAACCAGATGAGGAGACAGGCTGCGACGAGCCGTAGATTGGCCTGCCAATAGGCCAAGCGATTTTCTGAGGACATGATGGCACCACGCAATTGCTAGTGGCGCCTAATTTAGCAAACTCGCTTAACTTGCGGGCACAAAAAAACGGCTTCTTTCGAAGCCGTTTTTTAACCATCGCCAGTACAGATTTCCTGGCCCCCTGATCCCCCGCCAAGTCGTACCTGAAGGTGTCTTGCAATCGGTTTCGAAGCGCTTGTTGTGCAAAGGCTACGAAAGTCACTTCAAAAGGTCGCAGAAATACTACTAATTGTCAATTTCTTAGACCTTATCCAGCCTTGATGTGGCTGCTCCGGACCATTTCTGTTGTGAAAAACCCACATTCCGGCCGAGCGCGGCGGCGGCGCTATTGGTGGCTCCAGTTGTCCGGATCACTGCTGTCAGACGGTGACAAGCCGATAATGTCACCCGCAGTGTTAATCCCAAGACCCAGCACCGTGCGATTGGCGTAAGCAAAATAAGCGGTAACCTGATTAATCTCCAGGATTTCCCCGTCAGCAAAGCCGGCGTTGCGCAACGCCTCTCTATCATTGGCCGAACAGGACGCCGGCGCATGATTGAGACGGCGGGCGTATTTGAGCCCCTGCAACTCACGGCCGGAGAATGCAGCGGCGGGATCATCCTGCTCGAGCGCAGCGCGAATCTCGGCTGCCCGAGCATCGTCTTCGATTAGACGAGATAGACCGGCGAAATGATGATCAGCGCAATAAGCGCAGTCGTTCAAGATACTCACATACACACCGATAGCCTCCAGGTAGGACTTCGATAATGCATTGCGCGGATGATGCAAGACATACTTATACAAAGCCATATGACCTTCCATCGAATGTGGTCGCAGGCTGTGCGCCAGCATAATGTTGTCGACGTTGTCGTCAGGCCCCTTAATTCGGTCGTACAGACGTTTTAAGGCACCCGTCGCTTGCTCGTACGCAACTGTCTTTATCCAGGTCACTTAAATGGACTTTTCATCCTTGCCGTCAATCCGATTACAATGCGGAAATGCGACTAATTATATTATTGCTCCTGGCCGGCACAGTCGGCGCCGCGGAAACAGCCATTCACAATGTTACTGGTTATACATCGACCAATACAGGCATACATGAGTTCACTGTCCTGGTGGTATCAGATGACGGCAAAGTTGTCGCAACAGGTGGCGCGGATATCCTGGCGGAGTACCCGGATGCGCGCCGCATAGATGGCCAGGGCCACAGTCTGTTGCCGGGCCTGACCGACGCGCATGCGCATGTCTATGGCCTTGGCTTCCTCAACGTCAGTCTCGACCTCGCCGGAACGCAGAGCCTCGACGCGGCTGTGGCCAGAATCTCTGAATACTCGGTTGCGAATCCGGATGCTGACTGGATTCAGGGGCGCGGCTGGAACCAGGTATTGTGGCCGGTTAAGGAGTTTCCGACAGCAGCGGACATAGACGCCATCGTTAGCGACCGACCGGTTTACTTGCGACGAATTGATGGTCACGCCGGCTGGGTGAATAGCGCGGCACTTAAGATCGCCGGCATTGATGACGATACCGCTGATCCGATCGGTGGCAAAATCCTGCGCGATGACAAGGGCAAGGCCACCGGCATTCTTATCGACAAGGCCATGGCCCTTGTCAACAAACATGCTCCTTCGCCCGAAAAAGACGACTATCGCGAAGCTTTTCGCCAGGCCACCAACGTTCTCTTGCCGTTGGGTATAACCAGCGTGCACGACGCGGGAATCAACGTCGCTCAAGCCGAAGTCTTTATGTCCATGGCAGACGACGGCGAATTGGATATGCGAATCTATGCGATGCTAGCCGACGCCGGACCGAATCTCGATGCGATCGGCGAACCGATTGTCGCTTACGGCAAGGACATGCTCGATATTCGCTCGGTCAAGATATACATGGACGGCGCATTGGGAAGTCGCGGTGCTGCCATGCTCGAGCCCTACGCAGACGATATCGAAAATTTCGGCCTCGCATTCATGGACCCGGCGGATCTGCTCGCTGATATCGCCAAAGCCAATAGCATGGGCTTCCAGGTCGGTGTGCATGCGATTGGCGACCGAGGTAATCGAATGGTACTGGACGCGTTTGAGCGCGCTCAAGAAGGTGCAAAGTCGCCACTGCGGAATCGAATCGAACATTCTCAGATCATTGCGCTCGATGACATACCGCGTTTCGCCGAACTCGGTGTGATTGCTTCCATGCAGCCAATCCATGCAACCAGCGACATGAATATGGCGGAAGATCGAATTGGACCGGAGCGCATCAAAGGTGGCTATGCCTGGCGCAAACTGTTGGAGTCCGGCGCCGTGATCGCCAGCGGTTCCGATTTCCCAGTTGAGTTACCGAATCCGTTTCATGGCCTGTATGCGGCGATCACCCGGCAAAATCGTAGCAATCTGCCCGTTGGCGGCTGGTACGCGGAAGAAGCATTGACGCGCGCTGAAGCCCTGCACTCCTTTACACTGGCCGCTGCTTACGCTGCCCACCAGGAAGATCGGCTGGGAAGTCTGGAATCCGGCAAGTGGGCCGACTTTATTTTGCTCGATCGTGACTATTTCAAGGTGCCCGACGAGCAGATCGATGACATCCAGGTAGTGGAGACCTGGGTGGCGGGCAAACGCGTTTACCAACGTAACTAAGGGAGACACTCGTGATAGTTGAGCAGATCTGGACAGGCAATGCGTATCGAAACTTTAACTACCTGATTGTTTGTCCGGATACCGGCGATACCCTTGCAGTCGATCCACTCGATTACGAAAAATGTCTGGCAGCTGCCGAATCGAATGGCTGGTCGATAACGCAAATACTAAATACACATGAACACGGCGACCACACTGGTGGTAACAAGGCGGTCGTCGCGGCAACGGGCGCCAAGGTAATCGCGCACCAGAATGCTGGCGGCCGAATACCGAATATGGATATTGGTGTTGGAGCTGGTGACGTCATCAAAGTCGGATCGACTGTTGAACTCGAGTGTCTCGATACACCGGGGCACACCATGAGCCACATTTGTTTGCTATCCCGGACCGACGAGCCCGGACTATTTAGCGGCGATACGCTCTTCAATGCAGGTGCCGGCAATTGCCACAACGGCGGTCATCCAAACGAGCTGTACGACACTTTTGCGGGCCAACTCGCCAAGCTCGATCCGACGACCCGGATTTATCCGGGTCACGACTATTTAATAAATAATCTTGAATTCACGCTTGATCGAGAACCGGACAACGCGAGCGCCAGCAGCATGCTGGTCAAGTACAAGAGTCAGGACCCGGCGAGCGCCCTGGTGACGACATTGGCGCAGGAGCGTGAAGTTAATACTTTCTTCAGACTCGACAGCCCGTCAGTTATTGCACGATTACAGGAACAGTTTCCGGAAATCGGCGAAAACCCTGATGCACGAACCGTCTTTCTGAAGCTTCGCGAACTACGTAACAGCTGGTAGCCGCGCCGCCGCCCACAGCCAATACAGCGCGTCATAAAATTTGGTTTGCCGTGCGAGCTGTTCACTCCAGCGATCACCGTCACCGTCAAAGTAAGCGTTCAGCAAGTATTTAGCCCGATCGGGCGCGAGCTCGTGATGCGCAACAACTGTTGCGATATCGAAGAACGGATCATTGTCGCAAGCGTATTCCCAGTCGAGAAAACGGACATCTGGTGAATAAATGATATTCGCCGCGACCATATCATTGTGGCAGCAGCAAAGGTTGTGCGGCAACGGCATTGCTTCGACTCTTGCCAGACAATCGCGAACCTCGGCGGCATCGCCCTCTCCTATCTGCTGAGCGTAGCCTCGTGCGGCACTAATCGCGTCGAAAGTTCGGCCCGTTAGTGGCATGGAATGCAGCGTCTTCATTGCTGCGGCGAGCTTGTCCAGATTTTCATCGACCAACAGGCAGCCTTCAGACCATACAGTGCCTTCAAGGTATTCCGTCAACAGCAGAGTATCGCTGACAAACAAGACAGCATTGGCGATCCCCCGCTCCACTGCCCGAGTTTGCACCTGCGCCTCCGCTGGTCGGGTGTTAAAGGGTTCACCGCGCGGCTGCGAATCGATCTTCAAGACCGCTTTGCGGCCCTCGATTTCAAGCAGCCAGCAGCGATTGGTCAGGCTGCCCTCAATTTCGGAGAAGTCTGCCGACTCCCAACCGGGAATCTGCGCCAGTGCTGCTCTGACTATATCGTTCATCGACTAGTTGCTCGGTAGCTTTGCGTCCAGGCATACAGACCGATCGGAATCATACCTATGTATACGACGTACAGCACTGCAGTCAGCTCCAGATCCTTTGCCCAAAACACGTAGACCATCGTCGCATCGATTACCAACCAGTACCACCAGTTTTCCAATACCTTGCGTGCAACCAGAAACGTCGCCCACACCGCAGCCCAACTCGTTAGCGAATCAATGTACGGAAACGCCGCATCCGTCCTGGTATCGAGCAAAAACCCGGACACAGCCGAAACCAGAACGATGGCTGAAATTGCAACGACATGAATCCAGTATGGCCAAACAGCCACCGGCAGATCTTGATCGCCTGTTCCCGCGCGCCATTGGCGCCAGCCGTAGATCGCCATGCCAAGATAGAAAATGTTGAGCACGGCCTCCATGTACAAGGCAACGTCGAAAAACAAGTAAACGAAAATAGCTGTACTGATGGCCGCGCAAAACCAGCACCAGATATTCTGTCGAATGGCGAGCACCAGGTACAGGATTGCAAGAATTACAGCGACGACCTCAAGCACCGACATAAGCTGCGCTTGTTCCAGCAATAATTCCAGCAATGCACGCACCTAGAACTCCAGGTCGAAGGTAACGCCTACCTGCATCGGGTCGCCGAATCGGGTGTACAGCTCGGGCGGAAAGTCGGGTGGCTCATTGCCGAAGTAAAAACCTCGCACCGTATAATCCTCGTCAAACAAATTGCGCGCCCAAAGCTGCACGGCCCAACGATCCGACTCATACCCAATGCGAGCGTTCGCAAGTTCATAGGATTGCGACTTTTCATCATGGCTCACATCGAAATAGAAGTCGCTGCGCGCCGAGAAATCAACGCGTGCGAAGAACCCTGTCGGGTGAGAGTATCGACCGCCCAGCGCAAAACTGGTTTCCGGTGCATGCGCTTGTTGCCGCCCACTCAAATCGACCTGCGGTGTCACGAACTCGTCGAACTCTGCATCAAGCAAGCCCAGCGTCGCGTAAAAGTCCCAGGACTCGTTCACGAGCCAGCGCAAGTCCGCTTCCAGTCCCAGCGTCTTGCCTTCAGCAGCGTTGTCCGTAAAAAATACGAAGGATGTTGGATCGCCGGGATCTATCTGGAATGACGTCCTGACCTGCTGGTCGACTCGCTGAGCATAAAATATGGATGCGTTAACTTGCAGCGAGTTGTCCGCCCAGCTCGACTTGATTCCCGCCTCAATGTTCCACATTTCCTCGGCATCAAATTCGCGCCGCTCTGGCGGAACCACACCGAGGTTGAAGCCGCCGGCTTTGTAGCCCTTTGACAACGTGACGAAACTACTAAGATTCGCAGAATGGTCATGGCTCAGTGAAATTTCTCCGCCCAGCATAGTCTCCGAAGGGTCTGCACGAAGATTGCTGGAATCAATGTATTCGGTAGAGCGGCGCTCTACTCGCAACCCGATACTGAGCTGCGTCGATGCCGACAGACTGAAATCATATTGGCCGAATGCGGCGAGGTTCGTCGCTTCATAGTCACTGAGGAAAGTCGAATTCAGACTGTCCGCGAAATCGTAAAACGGATCGTAGTAGTCGCCCCAATCGAATGTATCCAGATCGTCCTGCAGTCGCATGGCATACACGCCAGCCAACCATTTTTCGCCAACCATTCGGAATTCCTGGCTTAGCGTACTTCGTTGCCGGTCACTTATCGAAATGTAGTCGTAAGTCACTGGCGCCCAACTTTCTGCATTGCCCCAGTCGGCGTCGTAACTGAAGCGAATATCCGAATCAGCCACTGTCGTGATTGACGTGAAGCGCACGGTTTCCCAGCCACGATAGTCTGCGCGAAGCGATGCACCCGTCGTTTGCTGTGCGTCTTTGCCCGGCCTGTCCGACAACACCGTGTAGCTGTTATCGAGCGCGAAAGCGTCATAGCCGTTGTCGACATCCGCAAAAAGCACGGCGAGGTCGACCTGCCAGTCCTCGCCTGCGTGCCACCGAAGTCGGCCACGCACCGTTGTCTCGTCGCGGCCGTTAGTATCCTGCTTTCCCAGGTACGGATTGTTGCGAAAACCATTGCTCTGATGCTGGTGAGCGCTCAATCGGAATAATAGTGAATCGTCCGAAGTCAGAGCTCCGCCGACGGCGAACCCTGCTGCGAACGCGTCATCATCGGCTGCCATCACCTGCACTTTGCCGCTCCACTCCGACGTCGGCGCTGTGGATTGCATGTAGATCAAGCCGGCCAGCGCATTCGCGCCGTACCGCGTGCCTTGGGGACCGCGCAACACTTCAATCTGCTGCATGTCGAATAAAGTCGCGACGGTACCAATGCCACTCAAATCAATATCGTCTATCAGGAAACCGACTGACGGATTCGGGGCACCCTGGTATTGCTCCAGCTCACCCGCGCCGCGTATCTGAAAATACCGGGCTCGATTGCCATCGCCCGACCAGTTCAAATTTGGCACCGAGTAAATGAGCTCTTCGAAATGCTGCACAGCGCGCTGTTCAATCTGTTCGGCATTTAAAATCGTGATACTGGCTGGTATGTCTGCGCTGCTGCGATCACGAAAATCGGCCGAGACAACAATCTCGTCAATCGCCTGAGCGATCGACACCAGTGGTAATAGCAACAGAAAAGCGCAGTAGCGCGCGAGATGTGTATGTTTCATTGTACTTCCTACGCCGGCATTATCCGGATCAGGTTATGAGGGTTCCCTAGTTGGATCTCAGGCCGTGCGGCCACCCCTGTGTTTGCCAATTGTAGCAGTTATGACAGCCTGGCGATCAGACTCGATGTGTCCCAGCGAGACCCACCCATTTCCTGTACCTCAGCGTAGAACTGGTCGACTAATTCCGTCATCTGCAGCTTCGTCCCATTGCGCTGAGCTTCTTGCAGCGCGATCTTCAGATCTTTGCGCATCCAGTCGACGGCAAATCCGAAATCGAATTCGTCCTTTACCATCGTTTGCCAACGATTCTCCATTTGCCAGGACTGGGCAGCCCCTTTTGAAATAGCGTCAACTAGCAGTGCAGTATCCAATCCGGCATGTTTCGCGAAACTTAATCCTTCAGCGAGCCCTTGCACTACGCCGGCGATACAGATTTGGTTAACCATTTTCGCAAGTTGACCACTGCCAGCAGAACCGATGAGCGTTATCGCTTTCGCGTAGCAATTCATAACCGACTCTGCAGTGGCAAAAGTCGCTTCGTCGCCGCCCACCATAATCGTTAACTGACCGTTCTCGGCACCAGCCTGACCACCTGATAAAGGCGCGTCCAGAAAGCCGATGTCGCGTGCGGCCGCGGCGGCGTATATTTCTCGAGCAATACTGGCTGATGCGGTCGTATGGTCAACAACGACGGCGCCAGCCTGCATGCCACTCAACACACCTAGGTCACCCAGCACCACTTCGCGCACATCGTCATCATTGCCGACACAGATGAAGACCATATCCGCAGCAGTCGCCGCAGCAGCTGGCGATGTGGCCAACGTGCCTGTGAACTCAGCACACCAGGCTTCGGCTTTTGCCAGCGTGCGATTGTAGACCACAACATCGTGACCATTCTTTGCCAGATATCCGGCCATCGGATATCCCATAACACCAAGTCCGACGAAGGCTACTCGCATGTTCAGGCGGCGTCCTTATTTGCCGATTTCTTTCGTGGATCGAGGCCAATGGACCTGGAGATGATTTCGCGCATTATCTCGGAGCTGCCTGCATAGATTCGTGAGACGCGCGCCGCGGTATACATACGACTAACAGGGTACTCATCCATGTAGCCACTGCCGCCATGCAATTGCACGCAGTTATCAGTCACCCGATCCTCCAGTTCCGTTGCGTACAGCTTCGCTTTCGCCGCATCATCAGCCGTTAGGTTGCCTTCGTTGTGCACCATGACACAACGATCGATAAATGCCTGCGCCACGTCCATTTCAGTTCGCATATCTGCAAATTTAAATCGATTCACCTGGAAATCCGCTACTTTTTTCCCGAACACCTGACGATCACTTGCGTACTCAAGTGTTACTGCAAAGGCCGCTTCGGCATTCGCCAGCGAGCCTACTGCGCTGAGCAGTCGTTCTTCCGCAAGGAAATGCATCAGGTGGTAGAAGCCGCGATTGAACTCGCCCAACAAGTTTTCTTTCGGCACTTTGACATTGTTGAAGAATAGCTCTGCGGTATCCTGACTGTGCATCCCCATTTTTTTCAAATTGCGCCCGCGCTCGAATCCCTCCATGCCGCGCTCAACTACGAAGAGGCTAAGTCCATGGCTGTTATTCGGATCTGTCCTGGCAGCAACAATCACGAGGTCCGCGAGGATGCCATTAGATATGTACTTCTTCGATCCGTTCAGAAGGTAGTGATCACCCTTGTCCTCGGCTTTGGTCCGGATGCCGGACACGTCGCGGCCAGCACCGGGTTCGGTCATCGCGATTGCCAGAACGTTTTCGCCTGAAACACATTTTGGCAGCCAGCGCGCCTTTTGTTCATCTGTGCCGAGGCTACCGATATAGGGTCCGACCAGCCGGCTGTGTAAGAAAATGAAGAAACCAACATCGCCATAGCGAGCATTTTCCTCGAGCAAAATTTGTTCGTAGCGAAAATCTGAAATACCGGCGCCACCGTACTTCTCATCTGCCCACATACACAGCAGGCCCTGCTCTCCGGCTTTCAGAAACGCCTCTCGATCGACGATTTCCTGTTCCGCCCATCGATCTGCGTGCGGACCAATCTCATTCTGCAGAAAACTTCGGGATGCGTCCCGAAACATCTCATGCTCTTCTTCGAAAATTCCTCTGTCCATTCCTATTTTCCCTTGAATTCAGGTTGTCGTTTCTCAAGAAACGCTGCGATGCCTTCATCGTTGTCTTCGCTGT
>JBPCXZ010000120.1:0-19663 GCA_051008055.1 Woeseiaceae bacterium | reverse complement strand
GTCGACAATGGTCTGAGTATGACGGCGGCAGCCGAGCGCCTGCATACAAGTCAGCCAGGCATAAGCAAACAGTTACGGGCATTGGAACAGGAAGTCGGAGTTCAGCTCTTCTTCCGAAAAGGAAAGTCGTTGGTTGGATTGACGGCGGACGGCTCGAAGATTGTGGAGTATGCGCGGCAGATTGTCAGTGATGTGGAGAATATTCGTAGTATTGGCGAAGTTGCAGCGGCTGGGCAGGAACGATCCCTGTCGATCGCGACAACCGGCACCCAGGCGCGCTACGTGCTGCCTAATATCATTAATCGTTTTCACGAGTTGTACCCGAAGGTAGATTTTGAACTTCGCGAGGGAACGGTGGAACAAATCGGTGAACTGGCCGCCGGTGGCGATGTGGATTTCGTCATTGCAAGCGATTGTCAGACGTTGTTTCCGGAACTGATTCGCCTACCTTGCTTTCGTTGGGACAGAATCGTCCTAACCAGGAAAGACCACCCGCTTGTAGTCGCGAATCGTGATTTATCAATTGCCGATCTCGTCGACTACCCGTTGATCACCCATGAATTTGACGCGAATCGAAATTCGTCATTCTTGCGGGCATTCGAGGAAATGCAATTAAACCCTAACGTTGTGCATACTGCGCATGACGCCGATGTAATCAAGACATATGTACGCTTAGGAATGGGAGTCGGAATCCTCGCGCCGATGGCAGTCGTCGCAAGCGATTCAGTTGAGTTTCACGCTCGCTCGGCGAAAGGCCTGTTTCCAATCGTGACAACATGGATTGGCATAGCAAAGACTCAAGCGCTACAAGGCTACATGTTCGACTTTATTGAATTGCTGGCGCCTCACTGGCCGCGAGATTCGATCGAGCAGCTTGCGCTCGCGCCCTCTCAGGAAGACATCGATGCTCGCGCGGGCGATATCGAAATTCCTGCTCTTTAGGCAACGACGCCAAACAGCCGACCGACGCCAGCGGTGACCAGCATCGCAAGCGCGCCCCAAAACGTGACGCGTGCGGCACCGTTTACAATCGAAGCCCCGCCGGCCCATGCTGCGAGCGCGCCTAATGTGGCGAGAAATAGCAGCGACGCGACAGCGACCGCAGTAATCAAACGAGCACCGTCAAATAGCCACGCAGTCAGCAGTGGCAGCGCTGCGCCCAGTGTAAAAGTAACGGAAGAAGATACCGCCGCTTGAATCGGGCGTGGGCGCGACGATGTTGAAATCCCAATTTCGTCTCGCGCATGCGCGCCCAATGCGTCGTGTTCCATCAGTTGCGCGGCAACCTGATGAGCGAGACCGGATTCCAGGCCACGTTGTTCGTAGATTTCCGCCAGCTCATCGACTTCATGGTCGAAGTCCTGCTCAAGTGACAGTCTCTCGAGTTCCAGGTCGGCTTGTTCAGTATCAAATTGCGATTTCACAGAAACGTATTCGCCAGCGGCCATGGACATAGCTCCGGCTACCAGGCCGGCAATGCCGGCGAGCAAAATGCTTTGCTGCGAGGCGCCGGCTGAGGCAACACCGATTATCAAACTGGACGTCGACACGATGCCGTCATTAGCGCCCAGGACAGCTGCGCGCAACCAACCGATGCGGTGTATGCGATGGTGTTCCTGGTGACTCATTGATGCGCTCGCTTATTCAGGAGCTGTAGTCTACCAATCATGGTTTAGCTAGTGGAGAGGGTAATAACCAAACTCTTCGACGGCGTCGACCATTGCGAGGACGTTCTCAGCAGGCACATCATTCATAACCGTGTGTACAGATCCAATCATGCAACCGCCACCCGGACCGAGGATCTGCATGACACGCCGGACTTCATCGCGAACTTCCGCCGGTGTGCCGAAAGGCAAAACGCGATGCGAGTCAATTCCGCCACAAAACGCGATGTTCTTGCCAAAGCGTTTTTTCAATGCGGGCAAATCGGACATCGTGCCCGCCGATGTCTGCAGCGGATTCAGAATATCCACGCCCATTTCGATGAAGTCGTCGATTAAAGGGACGACATCTCCGTCGGAATGAAACAGAATCTTGGCCTTGGTACGAGCCTTTATAAAGCTGATGAAGTCCGCGTGAATCGGTTTGAGAATCTCGCGATACATCTTTGGCGAGATCATCAGGCTTTCTTGGGTGCCCAGGTCATCGCCAATCTTGATGATGTCGACGTTGTCGCCAAGTTTCTCTAAAAACGGGCCCATCAGTTCTTTGCAATGAAACGCAATCCTTTCCATGAGCGCTCGGGCAAAATCCGGGTGCAAAGCCATATTTAACAGAAAGGTCTCCATACCCTGCATGGCATGGGCGCGCTCAAAGGGAAACAGCAACCATGGCGTTGCCAGAATTGCATATTCGTTGTCGTCAGCCAGTTGCTGTGCCTGCTCACGGACGTGTGCGATGCGGCTTGGATCTGACATATCAGGCCATCCCTGGTATGCCTCGATATCTTGCAGCGTAGTCGCGTTCGGCAGCGGGTGGACGGCGGGAAACCAGTCATCAGCATCCAGCTCGATCTGGCCGCTGCCCCATGAATCGATGTAGTCGCTATGCGGATCCCGCTCACGATTCGCTCGCAGTGTGGCTTCAGGCTCGAGATCCAGGACACCGCGGACGTCACTATGCAGGCGCTGCATGGTCTGCTCATCGATTTTGGCTGTGCCGAGTTCCGGCCAGTCGTAAATGTACTTGTCGGGCGCCCGGATGCCGGCGATTTTCTTGATGTCCTGGTAAGTACGCATCTTGATGCCGGTGGCGTTGCTGACACCAATCACCAACGGGATGCGATCCGGTTGCTCGTGATTAATGGCGGTTAGAACTCGTTCTCTGGGCGTAAGCGGCATGAATTCCCGCAATCTCAGCAGACTGAATGATATGCAGCATATGCGGCGGGCCGACTGCGCCCAATCCGCAAAACTACTCATAGCCGGGTATCTCCTGCCATCTTGGCGGGCGATAGTCTAAAATAAGGAGGCTAGCCAAAAACATAATTAGAAGGGGACCAGTCGTGATCGAATTCGATTTAAATGGAGCACCCGTATCGTCTGCCGGCGATCCTGATACGCCGTTATTGTGGGTTGTTCGTGACGAGCTCAAACTTAAGGGCACTAAATTTGGCTGTGGTATCGCCATGTGCGGTGCGTGCACCATACACATTGATGGTGTTGCGACCCGGTCGTGCATAACTCCGGTCAGCGCCGTCGCCGGAAAATCGGTAACCACAATCGAAGGGCTGGCGACCGATGCTGGTAAGGCATTGCAAGAAGCCTGGGTTGATGAGCAGGTTCCGCAATGCGGCTATTGCCAGTCGGGCCAGATCATGACCGCGGCCGGACTCCTGGAAAATACGCCCAATCCTACGGACCAACAGATCAGCGATGCGATGAACGGCAATCTTTGTCGATGCATGGCCTATACGCGTATTCGCAAAGCAATAAAGACCGCGGCCAGCGGCGAGGAGGCGTAGTCATGTCAATGAATCGCAGAACATTTCTCGCTAATAGCGCATCCGCTGGTCTCGTTATGGGCATCGGTGTGGTATTGCCAGGGTGCAGCAAGGAAGAGGTCGCTGCTGACATCGCCAGCAACGGGGGCAGCGCCAGTTTCTCGCCGTCGATGTGGTTTGAAATCAACGGTAATGGCAGCGTCATGATGCATATTCCCAAAGCCGAGATGGGGCAACACGTCGGCACGGCACTCGCGCGAATCATTGCCGATGAACTCGGCGCAAACTGGGACGATGTCAGTTTTGAACATGCCGATAGCGATCCGAAATGGGGCCAATTGATACCAGGCAAGTCACTCGGCGATGTGACAGGCGGATCGTGGTCTGTGTTCACCTCCTACGTCGGAATTTCGCAGGCCGGCGCAGCGGGTCGCACAATTTTGCAGGAAGCAGGCGCTTCGATGCTCGGCGTTGAACCGGCAGATTGCACGGTCGCCGACAGCATGGTGTCAGCCAATGGCAACAGCGTGTCGTTCGCTGATATCGTGCAGAAGGGGGACGTAAGTCGAGTACTGAGTGAAGAAGAGCTGGCGGCATTAGGCCCGAAAGCTGCGAGCGATCGGACGCTCATTGGCAAAGACACCGCAGCGTTGGATATTCCTGCCAAGGCAACAGGCGAGGCCATTTACGGAATCGACGTCGAATTGCCGGGCATGGTATTCGGCTTGCCGCTGATACCGCCAACACGTTACGGCAGCTCGATTAATTCCATTGACGACAGTGCTGCCAAAGACATTCCGGGTTATCAGCAGACGATTCAGCTAACGGATCCCAGCGGATTGTTGGTCGGCTGGGCCGTGGTTATCGCCGACGACTACCCGAGTGCCATGCGCGCGGCCGATGTCATCGCAGTGGATTGGACGGCAGGCCCAACGGCTGGTGTCAGCGAAGCAGATATTCAAGCAGAGGGTGCTCGAATGGTCGCTGATAAGAGTATCGGCACCCGTTTCGTCGACGAAGGTGATGTCACGGCGGCGCAGACTGCGGCGGCGGACTCTTTTTCCGCGACCTACCGAACCGGTACGGCGATGCATTTTCAGCTCGAACCGGTGAATGCGTTGGTCGAGTTTGTCGACGGCAAATGTCATGTGCATTCGGGTAACCAGTATCGTGCGGCGATGCTGCCGACACTGGCGGGCGTATTGGGCATTTCTGCCGACGACGTTGTTATTCACCAGTACTACCTGGGTGGCGGATTTGGCCGACGGCTTTGGGGCGACTACATGATTCCGGCCGCTTTGGCAGCACAGGCACTCGGCAAACCGGTCAAGGTCGTATTCCGTCGTGAGGATGACGCGCGCCTCGATTGTGTGCGTTCGCCATCCGTCCAACAGATGGACGCGTGCTTTGATAGCGACGGTAATCTTACCGGCATCGAACATGCTGCGGCGGCCGGCTGGCCTACGGCAACGCTGCTACCCGATTTCCTGGGTACCGGTGTAGATGGCAATGGCAAGTTTGACGGCTTCTCCATTGCGGGTGCGGATCATTGGTACACGGTGCCAAACCATCGTGTGCGTGCACTGCATAACGAATTAGCGAGCAAGACATTCTTACCCGGCTACCTGCGCTCTGTGGGTCCCGGCTGGACGAGCTGGGCGGTCGAATCCTTCATGGATGAGCTGGCGAAGCGAGCCGGCGCGGACCCGGTTGAATATCGACTGGCCATGCTGGACGCTGCTGGCAAGAATGCCGGAGACCAGTTCGGTGCGGTTGGCGGCGCGGCACGTCAGGCGGCCGTGCTTGAAGATGTTCGTGATCGATCGGGGTGGGGCAGCGACTTGCCCGCGGGTGAAGGCATGGGCGTAGCCTGCTGTTTTGGTCAACAACGAGATATGGCGACCTGGATCGGATGTGTCGCACACGTCGCAGTTGATCCGGACTCGCAGGCGGTTACAGTCAAGAAAATCTGGCAGACGATTGATTGCGGCACAGTAGTGCACCCGGACGGTGCGATGGCACAAGCCGAGGGCGCGATCCTTTGGGGCTTGAGTGTTGCGCTGCACGAAGGAGCGACCTTCGAAAACGGGCAGGTTGCTCAGCGCAATTTCGATACCTATACGCCCTTGCGCATGGCAGACGTTCCGGAGCTCGATATCAAGTTTGTCGAGAGCACAGAGGCGCCGACCGGCCTCGGTGAACCACCGTTTATTCCGGTAGCACCGGCTGTCGCTAATGCGATTGAGGCTGTCAGTGGAGTTCGCGTTCGAGATTTGCCAATTCGGATATAACAGGCAAAAAAAAAGCTGCGCACATCGCTGTGCGCAGCTTTGTTTCCACAACTTCTTTTCTGCCTACGCTTCCGCTTGATAGTGTTCCATCAAGATCTTGGCAACTTCAGGGCGTGAAAATTCTGGCGGCGGTGCAATGCCAGCGCCGAGCATTTCGCGAACCTTCGTTCCTGAAAGAAATACGTAGTCTTCTGGCTGGTGGTCAGGTGCTTCACGCATCATCACAACCTTGTCCAACTTCTTAGACCATGCAGTGTGGTCTGCACTGAAGATTTCGATCTCCATTGCGCCTTCCGGAATCTCATCAAAGATAGCCTGGGCATCGAACGGGCCGTAGTAGTCGCCAACACCCGCATGGTCACGACCAACGATCAGGTGCGTAGCGCCCATGTTTTGACGGAACACAGCGTGCAGTACTGCTTCACGCGGTCCGGCATACAACATGTCGAAACCGTAGCCAGTAACCATGACGCTATTCTCTGGGAAGTAGATATCAACCATCTTACGAATGCAGGCATCGCGAACGTCGGCCGGAATATCGCCTTCTTTCAGCTTACCCAGCAGCATGTGAATGACACAGCCGTCCGCGCCAAGACGTTCCATGGCCATGCGGCACAATTCTTCGTGCGCAAGGTGCATTGGATTACGAGTTTGGAAAGCGACAACTTTTTCCCAACCGCGAGCGGCGATGTCTTCACGAATTTCTACGGCAGTCTTAAAGGTGCCTTCGAAATCAGTTGCGAAGTAGCTGAGGTTCAGAACCTGGATAGCACCAGATAAACAGTACTTGCCATTGCTTTGAAATACACCAACGCCAGGATGCGAAGTATCCATCGTGCCAAATACATTCTGGGTAATAGCATCTTTCTGTTCGGCAGACATTTCTTCGATCGCATCGATGTCCATGATGGCGATAACCGGGTTGCCATCGACGTTCGGGTCACGCAGAGCGATTCGCGAAGCGCCTTCGATGGCAGAGATGTCGTCGGTCATGTTGAGTACTGGCACAGGCCAGAACAGTCCATCAACCGTATGCATTTTTTCGGCAACGCTCAGTGCGTCGGCAACATTCATGTAACCAGTCAATGGTGTGAAATAACCGCCGCCAAGCATTACAGCATCGGCTGCCGCTGCTGAAGTCAGCAATAGAGAGGGCAGGGTTGCCGCTTCGGCGACCAGGCTGGCGTGTTGGTCACTATCGGTGACCAGTAATGGGTTCAGGGCGTCTGCCCCATGTGGCTTAATCAAGTCGTTCTCCTAGAGCACTGCGGCGTTGATGGTGGGCTCGCCGTCTTCAGCGCGTGATTTGTGTTCCTGTACAACAAATCCTTTCTCAATCAGGTAATCGAGAATAATCTGGACTTCCTCTTCGAGGGACATCTGATCTGTGTGCAGGTGAATTTCGGGTCTGTCCGGAGCTTCGTACGGATCGTCGATACCTGTGAAGTTCTTGATTTCACCGGCACGTGCTTTCTTATATAGGCCTTTCGGGTCGCGCTTTTCAGCTTCAGCCAGTGAACAATCGACGTGAACTTCAATAAAGCCGAGGCCCGTCGCATCGTGCAGTTCGCGAACTTCGTCGCGATCGCCTTTGTAGGGGCTGATGAAGCTGGACAGTGAAAGGACACCGGCGTCGCCGAAGAGCTTCGCAACTTCGCCAATACGACGAATGTTTTCTTTGCGGTCTTCCTCAGAAAAGCCGAGGTTTTTGTTGATGCCGAGGCGTACGTTGTCGCCATCAAGACGGTAAGACAGTTTGCCCAGGCTGAAAAGAGCCTGCTCGAGTGCGACGGCAATAGTGCTCTTGCCACTGCCTGAAAGGCCTGTGAACCAGATTGTCGCACCGCGCTGGCGCAGAATACGTTGCCGATCTTCGCGAGAAATCTCGCCGTCGTGCCAGGTTACGTTTGTTGCTTTTTGAGTAGTCACAATATTCTTCCTGTACTTGTAATCAATTGTTCTTAGGTTGGCGGTTCTCTTTGAAGCCGTGCATTAAGAGGTCTACGCAATTTTCAATGAGTTCAAAGAGGTCCATGTCCTGATGGCGGTCAATAAACTCGCCCCAGGCGTTACACATTCCAATGACGGCGTGAGCTGCGAACTGACAGTCAATCGACTCTCTTACTTCGCCATTCTCAATGCCCTCTGCAAAAATCTTTTCCAGCTGTTGTCGGTAGCGGGTGCCAAGCTCCTTCAGCTTTGTTCGCTTCGACTCCGGCAAATACAGCCGTTCTGCGTTGTATACCCGCAGCGCTTCGTTCTTTTCCCGATACTTCGTGACGTGTGATGTCACCGTTGCAACCAATTTTTCGCGAAAAGTCTGGCCGCTTGTCGAGATCTTGTTCATACGCTCTGCGTAGTCTTGCATCCCATACAGACAAACTTCGCTAAGGGCGTCTTCCTTCGATTTGAAGTAGTAGTACAAGCTGCCCTGCTTAATACCCATGTATTCAGCAATGTCGCGAGTACTTGAGCCGTGATAACCCTTATCGGCAAATACGGCCGCAGCGGAACGGATGGCTTCCATTCGCTGGTGTTCGTATTTTTCGGTATGCGTCGCGCTCACAGCGGCTGTCCTCGTCATCGAGGGACGCAATCTATAGAACTATAGAAAAAATGTCAATAAATATGTAACTTATTGAATAATAACGATAGTTACATAATAATTATCAATAATGTAATAGAATTCGACGTTTTTGGGTGCCAGATTGCGACATAATCTACTGCACAGACTGCCAATGCGCGTCAGTCGCGACCATTGTCAGCACATCGTACTGAGCCACGATCTCGTCGTCCTGGTTGGTTACTTCTGCATCCCAACGCACTTCTCCGTAACCGGTGTCGCCACGCAGCGTCTTTTGCTTGCAGGCAAGACGAACTTTAAGCGAGTCGCCGTAGTTGACTGGCTGCATGAAGCGCAGGTCATCGACGCCGTAGTTCGCGAGTACCGGTCCAAAATCAGGATCGACGAACAAACCGGCAGCAAAAGACACGATCAGGTAACCGTGTGCGACCCGACCCTCAAAGAATGGATTCTTCGCCGCTTCCTCTTCATTCATATGGGCGTAGAAATTATCACCGGTAAATTCGGCAAAGTGATCAATGTCGTCGAGCGTTACCTCGCGTAACTCACTCTTGAACGTATCGCCGAGATTGAGCTTCTCAAAAGTCTTGCGAAACGGGTGCACGCCAGGATCGTTTTCATCGGCACCTTTTATCCAGCGATGGCCGATGGCTGACAGCGTTTCGGGCGAGCCCTGGATTGCGGTGCGTTGCATGTAATGCAAGACGCCTCTTACACCACCCATCTCCTCACCACCGCCCGCTCGTCCGGGGCCGCCGTGCACAAGATGCGCGAGCGGCGAGCCGTGGCCGGTCGATTCAGCGGCACAATGGCGATTAATAACGACCATTCGGCCGTGGTATGCCGCTGTGCCAAGCACCAGTTCGCGCGCAATCTTATTGTCGTTGGTAACAACGGAACCGGCCAGACTGCCTTCTCCCAGGCGGGCAAGTTCAATGGCTTCGTCGATTGAATCGTAGGGCAAGACCGTGCTCACCGGGCCGAACGCCTCGACAGAATGCACGGCGGACGCCGTCAATGGCTTCTCGCAATGCAGTAACGTTGGCATGAAAAACGCGCCTTTCTTGCTGTCAGCGTCAATGACATCGAAGTCATCGCTGCCACCGAATACAACATCGGCCTCGGCAGAAAGGTCTTTGATTCGGTCGCGAATCTCTTCACGTTGCCCCTGGCTCGCGAGTGCACCCATGTCGATTTCTTTGAGCGCAGGGTTGCCGACGCGAATGTTGCCGAGTGCGCTGGACAACGCCTTGACTACTTCGCCAGCAATCCCGGCTGGCGCAATAATTCGACGAATTGCCGTGCACTTCTGACCAGCCTTGGCCGTCATCTCCCGAGTTACTTCCTGAATGTACAGGTCGAACTCAGGCGTGCCTGGTACCGCATCCGGTGCGAGGATCGACATATTTAGTGAGTCTGTCTCAGCCGTGAAAGCGACCGATTCACTGACGACTCGCGGATGCGCTTGCAGCATCTCCGCGGTATTTTTTGACCCTGTAAATGCGATCGTGTCCTGGCAATCCAGATGATCGAACAAGTCACCAACGCCGCCGCAAATTAACTGAACGCTGCCGGGCGGCAGGATGCCGGACTCTTGAATGCGGCGCACCATTAGCTCCGTAAGGTACGCGGTACTGGATGCGGGTTTGATAATCGCGGGGACGCCCGCCAGCAACGTCGGTGCCAGTTTTTCGAGCATGCCCCAGCACGGGAAATTAAACGCATTAATATGTATCGCCGCGCCAAGCTTAGGCGTGCAGATATGCTGCCCTACGAACGTTCCGTTTCGCGACAGCTGTTCCACATTGCCGTCCAGGTAAACATGATCGTTCGGCATTTCGCGGCGGCCTTTGCTGGAAAAAACGAACATCGTCGAAATACCGCCATCAATGTCCGGCCAGCTATCCTTGCGCGTCGCTCCGGTTTGCGTCGACAAGGCATAGAATTCCTGCTTGATCTCATTGAGATGCTGGGCGAGGGCTTTGAGCATGTCGCCGCGTTCGTGAAAAGTCAGTTTGCGTAGATTAGGGCCACCGACAGATTTTGCGTGATCGAGTATTGCTTTGAAGTCGAGGCCGCTACTTGTGATTGTGGCGACAGGCTCACCGGAAACGGCCGAGGCCAGCAGCTTGCCATCACCGTCACCATCGACCCATTGGTCGGCGACAAGGTTTTGTAGTTTATTCATTGGGTGTGTCTATTTGCGAGACTCAGTCAGAGATACAGAAAAAACAGGATTTGAAAAATTCCGTATCACAATATACGGTCGGGTACTCGAAGCGCAAGCGATGCCAATAATGACGATTGAGTCTGCAAGTCGAAAACTGGTTGCCGAATTCAGTTCGCGCCGAACTCTAAGAACAGGTTCGCTAATCACGACGGTGTTCGGTGACGCGATTGCGCCACGCGGCGGTTCCGTATGGCTCGGCAGCCTCATCGAAGTAATGAGTAATTTTGGTGTAAGCGAACGTCTTGTTCGTACCTCCGTCTTTCGCCTTGTGCAGGACGGCTGGCTGCAGTCGACGCAAGTTGGTCGTCGCAGTTATTACAGCCTGTCAGATGTGGGACGAACTCGGTTTGAGCGGGCGACGCACAAGATTTACGGTGAACCAATGACTGATTGGGACGGTCAGTGGTGTCTGGTTATGCTGGCAGATCTCGAAGCAGAGCGTCGCGAAACTGTGCGCAAGGAATTGGCTTGGCTTGGGTTTGGTGCACTGGCGTCCGCGGTGCTGGCACACCCGGCCCCGGAAATGAGCGAGGTTGATGCGTTGTTGAGCCGTCTCGGTGTCGCCGATGACCTTATCGTTATGAGCGGCCTGACCATTCGTAACGATGCCGGCATGCGCCGGCGGGCACAGGCAAGCTGGAACCTGGCGGATATCGACGATCGCTACGCAAGTTTCGTAAAACGGTTTCGTCCACTGATTGCCGCCTATAGTAAGAGCACCGAAGTAGAGCCAAAAGCGGCATTTATCGTGCGGACTTTGCTGGTCCAGGAATACCGCAAGGTATTGCTCCGCGATCCGCAGCTACCAGCCGAGCTGCTGCCGTCGAAATGGCACGGTAGTTCGGCCTATCAGCTCTGTCGCAATCTCTACCAGGCCGTCTACAAGCAGGCAGACCGTTACCTCACTGCCACTATGGAAACGGCCGAAGGTCCGCTGCCACCATCAAACAAAACCTTCATGAAACGCTTCGGCGGGCTCGAGTAGTGGCCGACCTGCAGCGAGCGCAAGACTGCGCCGCGAAAATGTATGCCAGTGACCGGGCATCCAAATCGCTTGGTATCGAAATCGAGATTCCCGAAGCGGGCAGTGCGGTCGCTTCGATGTTCGTGCGGCACGACATGGTGAACGGCTTCGATATCTGTCATGGCGGCATGGTCTATACGTTGGCAGATACCGCATTTGCGTTCGCCTGTAATGCCTACGACGAAGTCACGGTTGCAGGCGGCGGCAATATCGAATTCTTGCGACCGGCCACTCGCGGTGAGCAGCTACGCGCAACCGCGCTCGAGGTGCATCGTGGTCGCAAACAAGGCGTCTACAAAGTCGAAGTCCGGAATCAGGATGACAAGCTGGTCGCGCTGTTCCAGGGGCGATCAGTCAGCCGCGGCCAGGCGTTATTGGACGAGCGGTAAAGTGATACAGAATTAGTTGAAAGATCAAAAAATATGTGACACATTGCGGAAATAGCTGTGTTCAGCAGCGGGCCTGATGGCCTACTCACAGGAAAACGTTTTATGTATACCCAAGGCCTCGATCAAAAAGGGCAGCCCGGCAGCCGGAGTGACTCGTCGGAATCAGCAGAGAATCTCGAAGCATTCCAGAAACGAATAGATGCCGAGGAGAAGATAGAGGCAAAGGACTGGATGCCTGAAGCCTATCGGCGCACGCTGGTGCGACAGATTTCGCAACATGCACACTCAGAGATTATCGGTATGCAGCCGGAGGGAAATTGGTTGACTCGGGCGCCGACACTAAAACGCAAAGCGATCCTGCTGGCCAAGGTGCAAGACGAGGCAGGTCACGGCCTTTACCTGTACAGCGCCGGAGAAACGTTGGGTACATCGCGCGATCAGATGGTCGCCGATCTGCTGTCTGGCAAGGCGAAGTACAGCAGCATTTTCAACTACCCAACGCTGACATGGGCAGACATAGGTGCCATCGGCTGGCTGGTCGACGGTGCCGCGATCATGAATCAGATTCCATTGTGCCGTTGTTCATACGGGCCCTATGCCCGAGCAATGGTTCGGGTCTGTAAGGAAGAGAGTTTTCACCAGCGGCAAGGGTTCGACATCATGCTGGAGCTATCACGCGGCACGCCCGCGCAGAAGGCCATGGCACAGGACGCCCTGAATCGCTGGTGGTGGCCGTCGATAATGATGTTCGGTCCCAGCGACACAGATTCCAAGCATTCAGCCCAGTCGATGGCGTGGAAGATCAAACGGTTTTCAAATGATGAGCTGCGCCAGAAGTTCATCGACGTAACGGTGCCGCAGGCTGATTTTCTTGGCCTGAAAATGCCGGACGAGGACTTGGTGTTTGACGAGGCAAGCGGCCACTACAAGTTCGGCGAAATTGACTGGAGTGAACTCATGGAAGTGATCTCCGGTAATGGGCCGTGCAACAGGCAGCGACTGGAGCGACGTCAAAAAGCGCACAACGATGGCGCGTGGGTTCGTGAAGCAGCACGCGCCTTCGGCGAAAAGCAGGCTGCCAAGAAAGCCGCCTGAGAGAATTGAGGTACGAGACAATGAACAAGAAAGAATGGCCACTGTACGAGGTATTTATTCGCAGCAAGGCGGGACTGAGTCATCGTCACGCCGGCAGCATTCATGCGGCAGACGATGAGATGGCGTTAAACAATGCGCGCGATACGTACACGCGGCGTTCGGAAGGGGTGAGTTTGTGGGTGGTTCGATCCAGCGAAATTATTGCATCGGACCCGGCAGAGACCGCTGCATTCTTTGAACCGGCGGAAGACAAGATATATCGCCATCCGACGTTCTACGAAATACCGGACGGAGTCGAAAACCTGTGAGCACGGATCCTAATTTGCTTGCGTACGTCGGCAGGCTGGGCGACAACGCGCTGATCCTCGGGCAACGCATGATTGAGGCGGTCACATTGTATCCTGAGCTTGAAGAGGAGTTGGCCAACGCTAATTTCGCGCTCGACTACATCGGCCAGGCGCGCCTCTTCTACTCTTACGCGGCAGAGCTCGAGGGCAGCGACCGAACGGAAGATGATTTCGCGTTCCTGCGAGACGGGCACGAGTATCGAAACGCGTTGCTGCTGGAACAGCCGAACGGTCACTTCGGTGACATGATGGCCCGCGAATTCCTGTTCGAGTCATTTTATTTGTTACAGCTTGAAGCGCTGGAGCAGTGCGGTGACTCTCGAACTGCCGAGATCGCGGCGCGAGCCGTCAAAGAGATTCGCTATCACCTGCGACATGTGTCGCAATGGATAGTACGACTCGGCGACGGGACTGATGAGAGTCACGATAAAATGCAGCAGTCCATGAACGATCACTGGCGGTTTACTGGTGAGCTGTTTGACGCCGACGAAATCGACCTCGCTTTTGCCGAGAATTATTCGGGCCCTGATCTCGATGCTATTCAATCCAAATGGCAAACGAATGTTGCCGCGGTATTGGCAGAGGCGACATTGAGCAAGCCCAACGACGAATGGATGGCTGCGGGCGGCAAACAAGGCCGACACAGCGAGCACTTTGGCTACTTGTTGGCGGAAATGCAGCACCTGCAACGTTCTCACCCGGGTGCGACTTGGTAACGCAAGACATCAGTCGTGACCAGGTCTTGAAGTGGTTGAGCGAAGTGCCGGACCCGGAGATTCCAGTGTTGACGATTACCGACTTGGGCATCGTGCGTGATGTGACTGTGAGTGATGAGGTTGTTGTCGCGCTGACGCCAACCTATACCGGTTGTCCCGCGACGGAAGTCATCGAGCAGAGCGTTGTGAGCGCGTTGCATGATCACGGCGTGGAGAATGTCTCTATCAATCGTGTTTTGTCGCCACCGTGGACCACAGACTGGATTTCTGATGAAGGCCGCGACAAGTTGCGTGATTATGGTATTGCGCCGCCGGCATCGGGCGGCAGTAAGCGAGCGCTATTGCACGGCGAACGATCTATCGCTTGTCCGCGTTGTGACTCAACGCAAACGAGCCTGGTCAGCGAATTCGGTTCAACGGCTTGTAAGGCCGCCTACAAATGTTCGGAGTGTCTCGAGCCTTTTGAATACTTCAAGTGCATATAAATGCGTCAATTTCACGCTTTAAAGATTAAAAATATTCAGCGCGAGACTCGTGACTCCGTGCGCATCGGATTGCGCGTGCCCGATGAATTGCAGGAGGAGTTCAAGTTCCTGCCCGGACAACATCTACCGTTTCAGCTGGAGCTGGATGGCAAGAAATTACGACGCACCTATAGCATCTGTTCCGGGCCGGGCGAAGACCTGGAAATCGGTGTGCGTGTGCAACCCGGCGGACGATTCTCGGAGTACGCCGCGAACGTACTTTCGACCGGTGACTCGATCGATGTCATGCCGCCGTCGGGCCAATTCAACCTGGCGCTGGACGCGGAACATTCGAATGACTACGTCGGCTTTGCGGCCGGCAGCGGCATCACGCCAATCCTCGCAATGATCAAGGCTGTTCTCGAGACGGAACCTAACAGTCGATTCGTTCTGTTTTACGGCAATCGCAAACAATCGACGACGATGTTCATCGAAGACCTGTACGCACTGAAGAACCAGTATCTGGAACGGCTACAGCTAAACTTTGTGTTCAGCCAGGAAGAGCAGGAGTTCGAGCCGATGGCCGGACGCCTGGACGGCGACAAAGTACGGGAACTGTACCGGCATTTCGGCGCCGGTTTGCGTGCGACAGACTGTTTCGTCTGCGGACCGGACACGATGATCAAGGATGTTACGGACGCGCTGGTCGACCTCGGCATGGCAAAGGAGCATGTGCACTCGGAGCGATTCGGTGTGCCGCGCAAAGCTACCGGTGAGAAACCGGCGGTCGCACCGAGGACTGCCGATCACGCGGAAGTTACTGTGATCATGGACGGCCACAAGAAGGTGTTCGACATGGAGCGTGACGATGCCAATATCGTCGACGCCGCCGCCGATCATGGCATCGAGCTGCCGTATTCGTGCAAGGGTGGAGTCTGCGCGACCTGCCGCTGCCACGTGGCCAAAGGCGAGGTGAACATGGAGACCAATTACGGTCTCGAGCCCTGGGAAGTGGAAGCTGGTTTTGTGCTGGCTTGTCAGTCTCGCCCGGTCAGCGAATCAATAACGTTGGACTACGACAAGACCTGAGACTGCAACGCATCCTTGCATCGATTTAGCCGATCCACGGCTTTGCGACCGAGGGCGATAGCCAGCGCCGCATGTAACGCGTCGAGCAAAGCCAGATGTGCGAGCCGTGAGCTGGTCGGCGTATAAACATTCGCATCGGTTTGTGCGGCGCAAGGAAACAGAATCTCAACATTCTGTGCGAGTTCCGAGTCGGGGTCCGACAGCCCAATTACCGTCGCACCATTTTCCTTCGCCATACTTGCGGCCTGTGACAAATCAGGAAGCTGGCCCGTCTGGGATGTAAAGACGAATACGTCACGCGCTTCGGCGATCGCAGACTGTTGCAAAATAGTCGGCGTGTCTATTACAGCGGTGCAGGGCAGCCCCAACCGAAAGAATTTGTGGCACGCGTCACTCGCTACATGCCCAGATGCACCCAGTCCGACAAAAACAATTTGTCGAGCGCGGGTCATCGCTGTTACCGCAGCGTCCACCGGCATCGACGACAGTTGGTTGCGAATATCGAGTAGCGAGCGGATGGAGGCGTCCAGTACTTTGCTGACGGCGTCGGACGCGGTGTCGTCTGCTGCCAGATCCTGATGAATGTTGCTGGCAGGTTGGCTTAACGTCTCCGTTAGTCGTCGCGTGAACTCGCGAAATCCACCGGTGCCGACCCGTCGACAGAAGCGGATTACTGTTGGCTCGCTGGTGCCGCAATTGGCAGCGACTTCAGCCAGCGTGGCACTGGCTGCCTGTTTAGGGTGGCGCAATACCCAGCGAGCAACACGCTCTTCGGCGCGGCTGAAACTAGCAGATTGACGTTCGATCTGGCTTAACATGTAGTAAAAATACAGAAATAAGGCGTTTTTTTCTAGTATTTCGATGTTTTTATCTTATTTTGTAGTAAAATTTCGCCACTTCGGAGAATTTTGACTATGGCCAAACTCGTACCGGTCGAGCTTTTCGACCTGATTATCTTTGGCGGCACCGGCGACCTTGCGATGCGCAAGCTGTTGCCGGCGCTGTACCACCGTGACCGGGACGGTCAGGTGATCGGCGATAGCCGAATCATTGCGGTAGGTCGCAGCGAGCTAAGTCGAGAGGCTTATCTTGCTGATGTCGAACAAGCGCTACGTAAGAACCTTGCCGAAGGCGAGTTTGACGCGACGCAATGGGAATCATTCAGCGAACGCATTCAGTATGTGGGTCTCGACGCAACAGCGCACGACAGCTGGGGCGATTTGGCAAGATTGTTGGATGGCAACGACGATCGTACTCGCGTCGCGTATCTGGCGACTGCACCCAGCTTATTCGGCTCGATTGCAAAAGGTTTGCAGACGAACAAGCTGATCACGCAACAGAGCAGGATTGTTCTCGAGAAACCGCTGGGACGTGATCTTGCATCCGCTTCAGAAATCAATGATCAGGTTGGTGAGTGTTTTCAAGAAAACCAGATCTACCGAATTGATCACTACCTCGGCAAGGAGACCGTGCAAAACCTGCTGGCGCTGCGATTCGCAAATTCATTGTTCGAGCCACTATGGCGTCGCGGTGCTATCGATCATGTGCAGATTACTGTTGCCGAAGAGCTTGGCGTCGGTGGACGAATCGATTTCTATAACAACGTCGGCGCGCTTCGCGATATGGTGCAGAATCACATGCTGCAACTGCTTTGCCTGACAGCCATGGAGCCGCCATCAAGCTTGCATCACGATGCAGTACGAGACGAAAAGATCAAAGTGCTGCGTGCTCTGCGACCGTTCGATGCGGCAACAGTCGGCAAGAGCACGGTTCGCGGCCGATACGGCGCCGGCGCCCTGCGCGGCGAGACGGTAAAAGGCTACGAAGAGGAGTTGGGCGGTGCTGAAACCGATATCGAAACCTTCGTTGCTCTAAAAGTGGAGATCGACAACTGGCGCTGGTCGAACGTGCCTTTCTACTTACGGACGGGCAAGCGGCTGAAAGAAAAGCAGTCAGAGATTGTTGTGCAGTTTCAGGATGTTCCACACTCGATATTTCCAGAACAGGTTTACAACGTTTCGCCGAATCGCCTGACGATTCGCCTGCAACCCGACGAAGGTGTGCAGTTATCACTAATGGCAAAAGAGCCGGGCCCCGGCGGATTTGAGTTGCGGCCAGTGTCACTGGATTTGAGTTTTGAGGAGACTTTTGGATTGCGTTACCCAGATGCTTACGAACGCCTACTGATGGAAGTTCTGCGCGGTAATCCCGCGTTGTTCATGCGTCGCGATGAAGTTGACGCTGCCTGGCAATTTGTCGACGGTGTGATCGCGGGTTGGGAAACCACCCGCCAGAAAGTGGAGTCCTATGTCGCGGGGTCGTGGGGCCCCAGCGCCGCATCGCTGTTACTGGATCGCGACGGACGATCGTGGCATGCCGATGTCTAGTATCGTCGTAGAACAGAATTTCGAGTCGCGGGACGAGGCCTCGCATGCCGCTGCCGAGCAGCTGATTGCGATGCTCGCTGCCAACCTGAGCGAGAACGCACGTTCGGCCCTGATCGTTACGGGTGGTTCTTCGCCAGCGCAGTGCTATGCGCAAATGTCCAAGGCCGACGTTGAGTGGTCGCGGGTACAACTGGTGCTGAGCGATGAGCGTTGGGTTGCGCCATCAGATGAGAACAGCAATGAGGGATTGATTCGTAACTCATTGATGGTTGATCAGGCAGCGAAGGCGAGACTGATGCCTTTCTATAACAGCGCAGTTCCGCCCAGCGAGCGTTGCGAGGAGCTGAACATTTCGCTTGGCTCAATGTCGCAGCCGTTTGCGGCCACGTTGCTCGGTATGGGTGAGGACGGTCATATCGCGTCACTCTTTCCGGACATCGAAAACCTGGCGGTAGGGCTGGACCCGGATTCGGAAGAGCAGTGCATCACCGTGCAGACAGCGGCAAGTAGATTGCCGCGCCTTAGTCTGACACTTGCGCCAATTTTGCACAGCGAGCAAGTCGTTCTACTGTTTTTTGGCGAAGCCAAGCGCGCTGTCTACGAACAGGCCAAAACTGCGCCTGGACTTTTCCCTGTGTCATCACTGTTAACGCAGCAACGTACGCCCGTGCATGTGTTCTGGGCGCCATAAAGAGTAAGCAGCATGAATATCGTCATTGAACGCGTAACCAAACGAATACAAGAGCGAAGCGAGACAAGCCGGCGGGCTTATCTGGCGAGGATTCACGCCGCTGCAAACAACGGTCCGTCACGTACCGGATTGTCCTGTAGCAACCTCGCACACGGCATGGCTGCCAGTCGCAAATCTGACAAAGAGTCGTTGACGGCCGGAAAGGCCGCAAACATTGGTATTGTCTCCGCCTATAACGACATGCTTAGCGCGCATCAGCCGTTCGAAGAATACCCCGCACAGATTAAGCAGGTCGCCGCAGAGTATGGTGCTGTCGCGCAGTTCGCGGGCGGCGTGCCGGCTATGTGTGACGGCGTTACACAAGGCCAGGATGGCATGGACCTCTCACTATTTAGTCGTGATGTCATCGCTATGTCGACCGGTATCGCGTTGTCACACGACATGTTCGATGCGGCGCTGTGTCTCGGTGTCTGCGACAAAATTGTTCCCGGATTGCTGATTGGTGCGTTGTCGTTCGGGCACCTACCGGTGGTGTTCGTTCCCGCCGGCCCGATGGTGTCGGGTCTGCCTAACAAGGAAAAGGCGCGCGTCCGTGAAGAGTATGCAGCGGGCAAGGTAGGTCGCGACGAACTTCTGGAAGCCGAGTCTGCCTCCTATCACTCGCCGGGGACCTGCACGTTCTACGGCACCGCGAACAGCAACCAGATGTTGCTTGAGTTCATGGGGCTGCAACTCCCCGGTGGTTCTTTCGTCAATCCTGGCACAGAGCTGCGCGAGCAACTTACGGCGGAGGCCGTGCGAACAGTATTGACATCGACTGCGCTGGGCGACAATTACACGCCGATTGCCGAGGTTATCGATGAGAAAGCGATAGTCAATGCGATTATCGGGCTGCTCGCGACCGGCGGCTCGAC
>JBPCXZ010000119.1:0-9693 GCA_051008055.1 Woeseiaceae bacterium | reverse complement strand
TCAACAATCCAGCACGCGTGGTGGCACCGACTAAAGTGAACGGAGGCAGATCCAGCTTTATCGACCGTGCAGCAGGACCTTCGCCGATCATGATATCCAGCTGGAAATCTTCCATCGCCGGGTACAGTACTTCTTCCACAACCGGACTGAGTCGATGAATCTCGTCGACGAACAACACATCGTTCGGCTCAAGGTTCGTCAGGATGGCGGCGAGGTCACCCGGCCGTTCCAAGACGGGCCCGGAAGTCTGGCGCAGGCTTACGCCCATTTCGTTAGCGACGATATGCGCGAGCGTCGTCTTGCCGAGTCCAGGCGGCCCGAAAATCAGGACATGGTCCAGTGCTTCAGTTCTACGCCGCGCTGCTTCTACAAAGATGCTCATCTGCTGCTTGACGCTGGCCTGGCCAACATACTCCGCGAGCGACTTTGGCCGGATGGCTTTATCAAATGCGCGATCATCCGTTGCGGACTCAGCGCTGGTTAGTCTTTCGTGCTCGATGCTGGCCATAGCTTATTGAACCGCCTGTTTCAGGGCTTGCCGAATGATGTCCTCAGCCGATTTATCGGCTACATCCATATTCCCAATCAGCTTGTTCACTTCGTTGACCTTATAGCCCAGCGAAACCAGCGCATCGACCGCTTCTGTCTTCGGACTTGACGGCGCGGCAACCCGCTGCGCATCGCCCACTTGCGGCGCGGCTTTGAATTTGTCTCGCATCTCGATGATCAACCGTTCGGCCGTCTTCTTGCCTACACCAGGTATCTTGACCAGCGACGCTGTATCTTCGTATTCGACACAGCGCCTGAAATCCGCTTCGCTCATCGCGGACAGAATTGCGAGTCCCATTTTTGCTCCCACCCCCGAAATCTTCAGCACCGTGCGGAACAGTGAGCGTTCATCTTCGCTACCGAATCCGTACAACAGCTGCGCATCCTCACGCACCAGCATGTGTGTATGAATAAACAAGTCTTTACCGACCGCAGGCAATTCAAGAAACGTCGACATCGGTGTTTCAACTTCATACCCGACACCATCACACTCAATAACGATATGCGGCGCTTGTTTGGACGCAAGCTTGCCTCTGAGTGAACCAATCATCTCGAACCCACCACTGCGCTGTGATCGGTCAAACGTGCATGCAGCGCTCGTTGATGCCCATGACAGATTGCCGCTGCTAACGCGTCTGCCGCGTCAGATGTCGGTGTCGCGCTAAGTTGCAACATCGAAACGACCATGTGCTGTACCTGTTCCTTGCTGGCCGATCCAGTGCCAACAACGGCCTGTTTGATCTCGCGCGGCGCGTACTCAAACACCTCCACATCGTGCGAAAACGTCGCGCACAGGGCCGCAGAACGCGCCTGGCCGAGCTTTAGCGCACTCCCCGCATTGCGTGCCATGAATACCGTCTCGATGGCGACGATCTCCGGTTGATACTCGGCAACGATTTCGCCAACTGATGCAAAAATCTGCTTCAGTCGCTCAGGAAATGTTCCCTTCTGACTCTTCACCGTGCCACAGGTGACATAGGTAGGTGCATCACCAGCAAAATCGAGTACACCGAATCCGGTCAACCGGGAACCGGGATCGATTCCAAGTATGCGATATCGATTAGTCACGGGTGCGCTCAGATTTGTTCGAGAATCTCTTCCGAAATATCAGCATTGCTGTACACCTGCTGTACGTCGTCAAGATCATCCAACATTTCCAACAATTTGATCATGGACGCCGCAGATTTGGCGTCCAGCTCAGCGCTTGTTGACGCCCGCATCGTCAATTCGGCGTTATCTGGTTCCAGGCCCGCGGCAACAATCTTGTCTCGCACGTCTTCGAATTCTGTCGGGTCGGTTAAGACCTCGATCGATTGATCATCTTCGACAAGGACATCTTCAGCGCCGGCGTCGATGGCGGCCTCCATGATCGAGTCTTCATCGCTACCCGAAGCGAACATTATCTGGCCAACATGATTGAACAGGTAATTGACCGATCCATCCGTGCCAAGATTTCCGCCAAACTTGGTAAACGCGTGACGCACCTCTGCGACTGTACGATTCAGATTGTCGGTCAGGCAATCGACCATGACGGCAGAACCGCCCGGACCGTAACCTTCATAACGAATTTCCTGGAAATCCGCTCCGTCCATATCGCCCGAGCCGCGCTTGATCGCACGCTCAATATTGTCCTTCGGCATGCTTTGGCCTTTGGCCTTGTCCACCGCCATTCGTAATCGCGGATTGGAGGCAAGGTCGCCACCGCCCATTTTTGCAGCCACGGTTATTTCGCGGATCAGCTTGGTAAAAAGCTTGCCGCGTTTTTTATCCTGCGCACCCTTGCGATGCTGGATATTTGCCCACTTACTATGTCCTGCCATGTCCTGTCGCTTCGCCCAAACAACATCCAGCCATTCCAGGGCCGGAAACAGCGCGTATGATAACGGTTATTGCCAATACAGGCACATCATTACAGCACTTCGAAATGACGCGGGACGAATCCGAAAAACAGACTGACGATGTCGCGACCGATGACATTGCGGCGGCCTGTCAGGAATTGATCGACAGCTTGCCCAATAACCAGTCAGTCCAGAGCGCTGTCGATGAGGGCCGCGAGATATCCGCTATTGTCGCGACGCTGGAACTGCCTGACCGACTGACTGCTGCAGCTGCCCTCTACCCTTTGGTTCGTGATGGATTACTCAACTACGATTCTTTAGAAAACAATGCATTACAAGATCTTTCTCGAATAGTACTTGGGTTGGTGCAACTCGGTCAGTTCTCATTGCCGGACGACTGGCAACCTGGCGAGGCGTTGGCGGTCAAACAATCGGAAGCTTTGCGCAAGATGCTGCTGGCGATCGTGTCGGATGTTCGGTTGGTGCTGGTTCGCATTGCTGAACAACTGTATCGCTTACGGCAAGCCAAACAAGCTAGCCGCGATGCGCAGATCAGCCTCGCAATTGAAACGCGCGAAATCTACGCTGCGCTCGCAAGCCGCCTCGGCGTTTGGCAATTCAAGTGGGAACTTGAGGATCTTGCATTTCGTTATCTCGAGCCCGAAACGTACAAGTCAATTGCGAAGGCGCTCAACGAGAAGCGCGTAGAACGAGAACAATTCATTGAATTGGTCACGAAGACCCTGCACGAGGAACTGGGCAGACAGTCGATTAGAGCTGAAATCACTGGTCGGCCGAAACATATTTATAGCATCTGGAGAAAAATGCAGCGCAAAGAGCGCGGCCTGGAAGCTCTGTACGATATTCGCGCCGTACGACTATTGGTGGACGACGTCAAAGACTGTTACGCCGCCCTGGGCAGCGTGCATAACCTGTGGTCGTATCTGCCGGGCGAGTTTGACGATTACATTGCTAACCCCAAGGACAACGACTATCGATCACTGCATACCGCGGTTGTAGGTCCGGCGGGCAAGACGGTCGAGATTCAGATTCGAACCCACGAAATGCATCGGCAGGCAGAACTTGGTGTCGCCGCGCATTGGCGCTACAAGGAAGGTGGTGGTTCGCCCGCCGCCTTTGATCAGAAAATTCGGTTCCTGCGGCAACTGCTCGAACCGGCTAATGAGTCGGACGACTTGCTCGGCCAGCTGCGTGACGATGTTTTCGAGGATCGTGTTTATGCCGTCAGCCCGCGGGGTGACGTGGTGGAGCTGGCTGCAAACGCAACACCACTCGATTTCGCCTATCACGTACATACGCAGGTAGGGCACCGCTGTCGTGGCGCCAAGGCCAATGGCCGCATTGTTCCGTTAACCTATGTCGTACAGAACGGCGATCAGATCGAAATTATCACTGGCAGCCAACCGCAGCCTAGTCGCGACTGGTTGAGCCCAAAGCTGGGTTATTTGGCCAGCGCGCGAGCGCGGGCCAAGGTGCGAAACTGGTTTCGCCAACAGGACCGCGATCAGCATCATCGTCAGGGTCGGGAAATCCTCGATCGGGAGTTGTCCAGGTTGTCTGTGCGCGACGTGCCAAATGATGATATCGCGCGCCAACTCAAACTAAAGAACACGGAAGCGCTTTGTATTGCTTTAGGCGCTGGCGACCTGACGTCTGCGTCAATCGCGACAGCCTTGCAGCACATCCGCGGCGACGAGCTGCCGGACACCTTGAAGCCGCGACGTGGCGCCAAACGCAAGACAAAAAGCAGCTCCGCTGTGGCGATCAGTGGTATCGGCGACTTGCTGTCGAATTTCGCACGTTGCTGCCGACCAGTTCCGCCGGAAGTCATCGTCGGTTACATCACCCAGGGTCGTGGCGTCAGTATCCATCGGGCGGACTGTGGCAACTTTCTCAGCTTGCATCAGAAGCACCCGGAACGGATGATCGAAGTGAGTTGGGGGACCTCCGATTCAGCGACCTACCCGGTCGACCTGCAATTGCGTGCTATGGATAGAAGCGGATTGCTGCGCGACATCAGTGCTGTGCTAGCCGACGAAAACGCAAACGTAACCAGCGTAACCACGCGTACGGACAAGAAAACGATGCAGTCAGTGATGGATATCAGTCTGGATATCCGGGACCTGCCCACCTTAAGTACCGCCATCGGCCGTCTGGAGCAGATCCCGAACGTGGTTTCAGTTAGGCGCCGGAGTTAGGCTCCGGTTTCGTCTTGCCTTTGGCAATATCGGTTGCCAGTGCCATCATCGACGTCAAGTCACCGAGATTCGCCGGTACGACATAGGTATTACCGGTTTTGGCCAGGTTGCCAAATTCACCGATGTATTGTTCAGCAATGCGCAGCTGTAACGCTTCGGCAGCGCCTTGCTCGGTCATGGTCAATGCAACCTGGCGCAATCCCTCTGCTGTCGCGGTAGCGACCGCGAGAATGGCCTGCGCTTCACCGTCTGCTTCGTTAATTTGCTGTGTCTTGGCCGCTTCCGACTCTTTGATCACACGCTGCTTCTCGCCCTCGGCCTCGTTGATCTTCGCATCACGCTCACCTTCAGAGTTGAGAATAACGGCGCGCTTTTCTCGTTCGGCACGCATCTGTTTTTCCATCGCGTGCAAGACGTCCTGCGGCGGATTGATATTCTTGATCTCGTAACGCAGTACTTTGACGCCCCAGGGGTCTGATGCCTTGTCCAGTTCTGCAACGACATTGGCATTGATCATGCCGCGCTCTTCAAAAGTCCGATCAAGATCAATCTTACCGATCTCCGAACGCAGCGTTGTTTGCGCCAGTTGAGCAATGGCGAACAGGTAATTGCCGATGCCGTAGGAAGCGCGCGCCGGATCCAGCACCTGCATGTACAGAACGCCGTCCACGCCAACCTGGACGTTGTCGCGTGTAATACAGATTTGCTCGGCAATATCGACCGCCTGCTCTTTCAGCGTATGTTTGTAGGCAACTCGGTCAAGAAACGGAAACAAAATGTGGAAACCCGCATTGAGTTTGCGGCGGAATTTACCGAGACGCTCCACCACGTACGCGCTCTGCTGCGGAACAACGACCGCTGTCTTGAGCAGTATGATTACTGCGACTAGAACAATTGCTAACGAGACTATCAGTGATGTATCCATTAGGTTTCTCCTTTTGTTCCGTTATTCAGCAACAACATGCAGGGTTAGACCGTCTGCCTTTACAATCTTCGCCCTTGAGCCCCCAGTGATCATTGCATCGCCGGCATTGCGAACCGTCCAGTCACTGCCGCGATACTTGGCACGAATCTCTTTCCCTGGCTCGAGGTCTTCGGTCATGTTAATGGACTCTCCGGACAAGGTGTCCTCCGGATAGTCTTCACCCCCGCCGCGAATTTTCTGGTAGAGGGTTCGCCGAAAAGTAAAAAAGAACATGAGCGACAGCGTCGCGAATGCGAACCATTGGGCCCACTCGGGAAGCGTAATTCCGAACAGTGCAGCCAGGCCAACAAGTGCTGCTGAAACGCCAAGGAATACGAGGTAGAACTGCGCGTCAACCGCGAATAACTCCGCAGCCAGCAGTACAGCACCGAGAACCATCCAACTCCACCAGGCCATCGCAAGTCTCCTTCTAGTCGTGTGCCGCTACTATAACGCGTGTTGCCATCATGGCGCGCGCCGCAGTTGTAAATTTAAGTTACTATCATGCGGCCGAAAACGAGAAAAACAAGGGGAGCCGGCATGCGCGAAGCGATCGATTTTGTAGGCGGTGTAATTTGGGAACCAGTCCTGATCTACCTTTGTCTGGGTACTGGATTGTTCTTTTCGATTACGACTCGGTTCGTTCAGGTTCGAATGTTCAGAGAAATGTTTCGCCTGCTGTTTTCTGGCAAGGAGTCCGATCGCGGCATTTCATCCTTCCAGGCGTTGGCTGTCTCTCTCTCAGGACGCGTCGGTACCGGTAACATCGCCGGCGTCGCCGCAGCGATAGGCATTGGCGGTCCTGGTGCCGTATTCTGGATGTGGGTCGTGGCCTTTCTCGGCGCATCAACCGCGTACATTGAATCCACCCTTGCACAGATTTATAAAGAGGAAGATGAAGGTCAGCTTCGCGGTGGTCCCGCCTATTACTTCGAAAAAGCGATGGGTCAAAAATGGTACGCGTGGATATTCGCCATCTCGACGATTTTCGCTGTGGGTCTCCTGTTACCAACCGTACAATCCAATGCAATCGGTAACGCAGCCGAACTCGCATTCGGCGGTAGCCGAATCATCGACACTGCAATTGGCAGTGTCAGCGTTGCCAAACTGACGACTGCTTGCATCATCGTATTAGTTCTCGGCTTTATTATTTTCGGCGGCATTAAACGTATCGCGCACTTTACGCAGGTTGTTGTGCCGTTCATGGCTCTAGGCTACGTATTGATGGCGCTGGTCATCATTGCCATGCATATCGGCGATCTCCCAGGAATCATCACCCTGATCTTTACCGATGCTTGGACGCCTATGGCTGGAATTGGTGCAGCCATCGGTTGGGGCGTGAAACGCGGCGTGTACTCAAACGAAGCCGGCCAAGGGTCGGGTCCCCACGCTGCTGCCGCGGCCGAAGTGCAGCACCCAGCGCAGCAAGGATTGGTTCAGGCCTTCTCTGTCTACATCGATACCTTGTTTGTCTGCTCGGCCACGGCATTCATGATCCTGATTACCAATCAGTATTACGTTACTGGCATTGAGGCTGCGGTTAGCGGCGGCATGCTTGCAACCGACGTTCAGGCAAACAGCCCGGCGTTTACGCAATATGCATTGCAAACGGTAATGGGCGGGTTCGGTTCGGTGTTTGTAGCGATCGCCTTATTCTTCTTTGCGTTCACGACGTTGCTAGCTTACTACTACATCGCAGAAACCAATGTGGCGTATATCCGCCGCAGCTTTAAGTTTCCGGGCGAACTTGCGTTGATCAAATTAATGCTCTTAGGTGCCGTTTTTTACGGCACCGTCAAGACTGCAAATCTTGCTTGGACTCTGGGCGATATCGGCGTCGGCGTTATGGCCTGGCTCAACATTGTCGGCATCCTGATACTGTTCTTCATGGGCAAGCCTGCCGTCAAAGCATTGCGCGACTACGAGGAACAACGCAAAGCCGGCGTCACTGAGTACACCTTCGACCCCGAAAAACTCGGCATCAAGAACGCTGACTTCTGGAAGAAGTAACTAGTTCGGGTAGTTAAGCGCGCGCTTGTCGGTGGCGAGCGCGGCTTCGTGCACGGCTTCTGAAAGACTTGGGTGTGCGTGAATCGTGCGCTGGATATCCTCTGTACTTGCAGAGAATTCCATAGCCAGCACCGCCTCAGCAATCAGTTCACCGGCCATCGGCCCGATAATGTGAATGCCAAGGATTTCATCATCGTCCTCAGCGGAGATGACTTTCACGAAACCGCTGGTTTGCTCCATCGCCTTGGCGCGGCCACTTGCCGCAAACGGAAAAGATCCGGTCTTGTAGGCTCGACCGCTCGCCTTGATCTCCGCCTCGGTCTTACCAACCCACGCGATTTCCGGGGCAGTGTAGATAACGGACGGAATGACGTCGTAGTTAATCTCGGATATCTCACCGGCGATCAGGTCCGCAACCATGACGCCTTCTTCAGACCCCTTATGCGCGAGCATTGGCCCACGCACACAATCACCAATCGCAAAAACGCCTTTGACACGGGTCCGGCACTCTTCGTCAACTTCAATAAAGCCACGCTCGTCGAGCTGAATGCCAGCATCATCAGCGAGTAAGCCATCGGTGAATGGTCGGCGACCTACCGCCACAACCAGCTTATCGACGATCATACTCTGCGCGCCATCTTTGTCGTCGTAATTAACGATGACTTCGCTGCCGCTGGACTCTGCCCCACTTAGTTTTGCACCAAGCTTGATGTCGAGACCCTGTTTCTTGAAGTCTTTCGCAGCAACAGTCGCCACGTCCCGATCCGCCATGAACAAGAGATCGTCCATCGCCTCGATGACTGTCACTTCGGCACCAAGGCGTGCCCAGACGCTACCCAGTTCCAGCCCGATGACACCGGCACCGACCACACCCATGCGTTGCGGAACCGCATCAAATTCCAGTGCGCCCCAGGAGTCGACAATAGATTCGTCATCAAACTTCGCCATCGGTAGTTCGATCGGCGTCGAGCCAGTCGCAATGATGACGTTTTCGGCCTCGAGAACCTCGACCTCACCTGCGGTTGATGTGAACTCAACCTTTTTACCGGCCAGCAATTTTCCGTGACCGGCGAGCCCTTCAACATTTGCTGCCTTGAGCAAGCCGGCGACGCCACCGGTCAACTGTCGGACGATACCAGCGCGACGCTTTTGCATCGTGGCGATGTCGACGCTCACTTCACCAGTTGAAATTCCGTGTTTCTTGAATTCGTGCTGTGCGCGATGGAAGAGCTCGGAAGATTCCAGTAATGCTTTCGAAGGAATACAGCCAGCGTTCAGACACGTGCCGCCAAACGCGTTCTTGCCATCCTTGTTTTTCCATTCATCGATACACGCAACGCTATTGCCGTGCTGTGCTGCTCTGATTGCCGCAATGTATCCCGCCGGACCTGCGCCAATAACGACTACATCAAATTGTCTGCTCATTAATTTATTCGTCGATTCGTTTACTAAATTTGAAGCAACAGGCGGCTCGGGTCTTCGAGGAGCTGCTTGATCGCCACCAGGAACTGCACGGAATCCTTGCCGTCAATAATGCGATGATCATACGTCAATGCAACGTACATCATCGGTCGCGCGACAATCTCACCTGCCACGACCATTGGCCGTTGCTGAATCGTATGCATGCCCAGAATTGCACTCTGCGGCTGATTTAGGATGGGCGTCGACATCATCGACCCGAAAACACCACCGTTGGTAATTGTGAATGTTCCGCCGGTGAGCTCCTCCATTCCGATCGTCCCTTCCTGCGCTTTCTTGGCAATCGCGCCAAGTTCGCCTTCAAACTCGGCAAAACTCATCTGATCGACATCACGTAGCACCGGCACCATGAGACCACGCTCAGTTGATACCGCAATACCGATATCGTAGTAGTTGTGATAGATGACGTCAGTGCCTTCCACTGAAGCGTTGACCACTGGAAATTGCTTGAGCGCTTCGGTAGCTGCTTTGGCGAAGAAAGACATGAAGCCCAGGCGTACGCCGTGCTTCTTTTCGAAGCTTTCCTTGTAACGACTGCGCAGCGCAATAACTTCTGTGAGATCGACTTCATTGAACGTCGTCAGCATGGCTGCCGAGCTCTGCGCCTCCAGCAATCGTTCCGCGATACGTGCGC
>JBPCXZ010000118.1:0-12843 GCA_051008055.1 Woeseiaceae bacterium | reverse complement strand
CCCGCGATGATTTCGCCAGGCCCGTGTCCGGTGTGCACCGTCGTGACCCCGTAACCACGAACCCATTCGATCAATGGTTCGCGTGCGTTGTACGCATCGATAGCTCGCAATTCCGGTTGTAACGCCTCGGAGCGCTCCAGCTGATCCTGGTCACTGGAGTGGTTGAGATATCCAGCGAGGCCAACCACTGAATGTGCATCGACCAGGCCGGGTGTAACCACAGCTGCTTCCAACACCTGCATGCCATCGGGGATTTCGATGCTAGCGGCCGAACCGACCTCGGAAATTTTGCCGTCGCGAACGATGACGATGCCGTTTTCGATCGGCGCACTGCTGACTGGGTAGAGCATGCCTGCGCGCACAGCAATGTCATCTGCGTATGCCGGCGAAGCGCAAACAAACGCGACTGCGAACAGGAAGCTTCTTGTTGGCTTAGTCATTAGCGTGCCTCCCCGTAGCCGTGAAATTCGTGCACTGCATTGGATGGCACCAGCGCACCGAAACCACCGTCGGCGATTGTCGCGTCATCCGGGTCGGCAAGATCAAATCGTTTCTTGCCCTCAACCCAGGTCTGTTGCACTCGCGTGTAGACACTGAACGGGTCGCCCGAAAGTACGACGAAATCCGCATCCTTGCCTTCTTCAAGCGATCCGGCGCGGTCTTCGATATCCATCATCATCGCCGGCTCAAGCGTCATGGCTCTGAGCGCAGTTTCGCGAGACATACCTGCACGCACACCAAGCGCCGCCATGCGCAGGAAGAGGCGTGAATCGGTTATGTAGTCATCAGTATGGAATGCGACTCGCGCTCCGGCATCTTCCAGTGCCTTCGCGTTGCGCGGCTCGAGCTGCATGGCTTCTTGTTTGCCGCCGGGGCTGTCGAGAACAATTAGTGATACGGGCACATTTGCGGCCGCGATTTCATCGGCAACGCGTGCGGCCTCGCTGACATGATGCAGCACAACCTTGTAGCCGAACTCTTTCTGCAATCTTAATACTGTGAGCACGTCGTCGTGACGATGCGTGTGATGGTGAACAGTGCGTGTACCGTCAAGAACCTCCACCAGGATCTCCAGCGCCAGGTCGCGATCTGGCATTTCATCAGGGTCGCCGTCTGCTGCTGCAATCTTTGCCTTGTACTCCTGCGCTGCAATGTATTTCTGCCGCACCAGGGCAGCGGACTTTGCACGCGTGCCCGGGAAGGGCGCATCGTCCTGTGAGTTCGTACCATTGGCCATCTTTAGACCGCCGGCAACCTGGCCGTCGGCGCGCCGATAGGCGATTTCCTCAATCGAGTTTCCGTCGCGCAACTTCACGTACAGGGTCTGGGCATTAATCAAATGACCGGAGCCAGCCATTAGATTGACACTGGTTATTCCGCCGGCTAGCGCCCGTTTGAAACCGGCGTCCCGGATATTGATGGAGTCGAGTACGCGAGCTTCCGGTTGGATCGGGTCAGAACGGTCACCGCCGGCGACTTCACCAATATGACTGTGGGTATCAACAATGCCTGGGATAATGACGGAGCCGCTCACATCGACCGTGGTCGCGCCGCGCGGAATTCGTGTGCTGTCTGCCGGGCCGACTGCAGCTATCGAGCCGTCTTCGATGACAAGAACACCATTCTCGATTGGGGCGTCGGATACCGGCATCAAGGTAGCGCCGGTAAAGGCGATCGTTTCTGCTTGTGCGTTACAACAAAGTGCCAGAGTAATTGGCACAAGCGCGATAGCGTGCCGCGATATTCTTCGCATTGGGTTCCCCTGTGTTTTGATTAATCAGGAATCGACGGTTCTTGTTCTTCTCTTATGCAGGATACTAGCGATTCTCGAGTCGGTTGTAATCAAATATCCCATACTCGACCGGTGCCAGCTGCTCGAATGCCGTGTGAAATGCATCGCCTTGTTGCCAGAACTGCGGGCTGGTGCGCCGCACTCCGAACTTATCGAGCAATCGTGAGTAATCAGCCTCGGTGCGCATCGACGCGAAGCTGTCCGCGAACGCTCCGAGGTCTTCTTCGTTGACGACGAGAAATGCATTCGGATAGGTGCCGATGAATCCGGGAACGACGGACATGGTGTCTTCTTCGGGAATGCGGGCCTTGTTCTCTTTAAACATAGACGCGAGATTCAAGTGCGAGTTGTTACGTACCAAAGTGACATAGTTTTTGCCTGACTCACCCGACACTTCGACAAATATCGTTTGTGGCAGCAAGGTAATCGCACCGCCGGTCAGATCTTCAAGCGGGCCAAGGCTCTCATTGATGGCCGGATCGGCGGCACTGATGTCATGTCGCGTTGGCAGAACAGCCTGAAGATGTTGCTTAAGCATCCCGAACAACTCGTTCTTTTCGTCGTCCGTCTGATAGTCGATCGCCAAATGTGTTTCGTGCTCGAAACGGGGCAGAGTCATGTATTTCTCGACCTCATCGTGGGCATCGCGATACCAATACTCGCGCTCTCGCTCGCGGGCTTCTGGTGGCAGCAACAACAAGAAGCCTGTTTCACCCTCCATGCGAAGGAAGTCCATGTATATGCGAGTCACCAGCTGGTGACCAACATTGCCGTAGACGTCATAGCCAGCTGCAAGCAGGTAATGAATTCGCTCGAGCAGTGAGTAGCCGATAAGCCATGCCGTCTTCGGCGGCTTGCCGATAAGGCCTTTTTCGACCGTGGCACTGTCGAAATGGCGGAATACAGTTAGCGATGCGTTCTGGTTAGCACCATCGCCATCCCAAACGACATCGAGCGATATGCTGTCCGGGTCGGAATAGTATTCGCTCAGATACTCATCCATTCCCGCCAGGAGCGCCGTCTGCTTCTTAGAATACCGGCGCCAGTGACTAATGGGTCGGTAAATAGACTCCGAGCTGGCAGGCATTTCCAGATTATCTGTCTGGCTGGCCAGGAAGTCTTCGATGTGATCGGTCTTGGCAAGATCGGGGTTGGTGAAGAACACCCAGAAGTGATCGTTGACGACGTTGAGCGCGACTTGCCCGCGACAAACTGGGCCCTTGATGAACGACATGATTGTGTTTTGTGCTTCATCAAGCAGGAAACGATAACGTGACTCAACCGGCATGCTGTCGAAGGTTCGGAACGGGTTAGAGGCGTTCTCGGCGTCGTAGGACGGCAACGACTCAACAGTGTAGTCCGCATCTACAAATAATTTCTGCCAGGTATTCATGCGCGCCGTATTCATTGCGTACGGCATATGAGTCTTGGCGACGATAGTGTCGAGCTTCTCTATGATCCGGTAGTACACACGATCAACGCCGGGTTCGTTGTACGGTCGGCGCGTCACGATCAGATCAACCGGTTCGCCCGGCGGGGTCGTCGATCGCACCATCTTGAAGAACTTGCGTTCGTCGAGCTCGGGAAAGTGCAGGTGAAACAGGAACAGGTGTTCGTAGATGTAGCGTGCAGCCAGCTGCATCTTCAATGTATCGCCGTTTAGAAACTCTTCCCAAGTCTGAATGATGTCCTGAAATTCCGCGGGGAGTGGCGGGCGTGCAGTGTAAGTTGCTCCCTGTTCAAGCCACTTGAGAAGCGTTGCCTGTTCCTCAGTTTGGATGCCTGGCAAGCCGTAAGGCATGCCCCACAGAGGAGTTTTCTCTGCATAGCTGTCAAACGTTGCCGCTGTCGAGCAGGACTGTTTGCGGCCGAGCGAAAGATCGAAGCTGTCTGGTAGCAAATCACCCTCAGGTAGAGGGTTTTGTTCCTTTAGCTTCAGAATACGATGCATAACACTCGCTTCCTGATTGGCCTCGACCGTATCCGCGTGCTCGTTCAGCACCGGGTGAAATCCCATCGCCCGCCATTGGGAAACGGTCTGGGCATCTTCAAACAGTCGAGTAGGATCCGCTTTGTTGATCCGTGACTGATTGTAGACAACCTCGGAGGTCGCGCCGCGTTCGATGCCCTCAATAGAGCTCATCTTCAGCTGGCATGGCGCGTCGTAGCAGGCGTGGCAAACAACGCAGCGTTGTTCGACGACCGGTTTTACTTCGTTCCAGTAGTCGATGTTCTCTTGTGCGACAGTTTCGACGACCCGGTCACGTGGTGCGGCGGTGCCGAAGCGCTGTTCAAGTTTTGTCTCGGCGAAAGTCGCACAGCCGCTAATAACAATGGCTGCTGAAATCCATACGGCTCTTCGATTCATAATGATCTCTGGTGTTATTTGGGTCCGGTTTTTTAATTAAATCGACTCACTAACCAAATCTTGGACTGTCAGTGGTAAATGAGCTGATGCCAAGCCATTTGCCAATGTGGCGGGTGTAGACAGGAGCAGCATCAACTTTCACCCGGCCCGTTTACAAGACAAACGGCAGCAACCACCAGGTGCGCTTCTTGTACGCTGCCCATTCCGGGTAGCGTGACATGCTGGCCTCTTTCATGTGCATGTTGACGGCAAACAGGCCAAGCCAGACCCATGCCAGTACTACCACGGGGAGCCAGTGCCAGACCATCATGGCGAAACTGCCGTAGATCATGATCTCACCCAAGTAGTTGGGATGGCGCACATAACGGTGCATACCGTCGGTGATTAGTCCGCGTCGCTCGCGCAGGGTGAAGTACTTCTGTGCATCGGCCGCAATCATGATGACGCAGCCCAAGATGCACAAACTGACGCACAGGCAATACCAGGCATAGTCGGGCAGCGGATAGTCGGGTTGCGCGGTGCCGGATATCAGCAGCCAGCCGAACACCCAGTACCAGCCCAGCACCCCGAGGAACGCGTTAATGCCGCCACCGATCGTAATGCGGTGCTGCCAGTTCGGATCCGGAAAGGCCAGGTCTTTTAAAATCCAGACCAGCCCGTAGCTACCCTGCATCGCCAGGTAAATCCATACAGTGGTTGAAAAGTTGTCGTAGTAGTAGATGAGCCCAAGCAGAAAAACAAAGGTGCCTGCTTTTTGAAAGTTGATAACCCAGGAAAATTTCCACGGCCTGGGTCCACCCAGAAAATCATTGACAAGATAGTCTGTGAAACGACGCAAGGACTGGGCCCAGCGTGGGGCGGCGTAGGCGGTTGTTTGGGGTTCGGTGGTGATGGCCAGCTCCGGAATCACTGCGTCGCAATCCGCTAATATTAGCACTTACTCGGTGCCTGTCTTAGTCCGCGGCGCCCACCAGTGCAGAAATTGTGGTCGTGAGCAGGATGTCCTAACAACGTTGTATAGTGTTTCACCATGACTGATCTGATTGCAGCATTTCGCGAACGACGTATCTGGCGCGTGCTGATCGCGTATCCCAGCGTAACGTTTATCTGGTTACAGGCGGTTGAGTTCTTTATTGACAACTACGGCTTCGATGAGCGCTGGCTCACGGTAAGCCTGATTGCGGCGATCGTGATGTTTCCTGCCGCTATTATCTGGAACTGGCAGCACGGCGAGGTGGGTAGCCAGTCCTTCAGTAAACCGGAAATCGGTGGCTACGTCGTATTCGGTGTTGCTGCCGTTTTGCTGGGTAACTGGTATTGGACCGCGACGCCGGCTTCAGTGCGGGTCGCAGACGCCGTCTACATGCCGGCGCGCACGATCGCTGTTATGCCATTCGAGAACGCGGCCGGGGATGACGACGTTCAGTTCCTGTGCGACGGCATTGCCGAAAGCCTGATCAATTGGTTGGCGACCGTAGATGACATCAAGGTTATCTCCAAGAGCGCCGCTTTCAGATTGCGCGAGCATGTCGAAGATACCGCAAAGATTGCCGACGCCCTTGGCGTCGACGGCATCATTCGCGGCAAGCTCGAACGTGTTGGTGACCAGGTGGTCGTGTCGACATCGTTTGTCGACACGCGGGATAACAGCCAGCTATGGGGCGAACGCCTGATGCAACCGGCCGAGGAGGTCATCTACCTCGAACGCTCCATCGTCGACACCATCAAGGACGGCTTGCGTATCGAAGTAGTAGGCGAGGCCTCGGTCCTGACTGCAGCCGAAGCTACCGACAACCCTGCGGCCTATGAACACTACATGCGCGGACATTTTCTGATTCAGTCGACCAACACCGAGTCGATTGACGCAGGTCTAGAGGAGTTGCGCAAAGCTGCAAAACTCGACCCTGAGTATGCGCATCCGCATGCCGACATTGCGGATTCTCTGTCCCAGTACATCTCTTACGGTTACGATCTCGATGAATCGCTGATACGTGAAGCAAGTGGGGCAGCGTATACCGCGGTCGCGTTGGCGCCCAGCCTTCCCGAGGCGCAAACGGCGTTGGCCTCGATGCTGCAGTGGTCGGTATTTGATTGGGGCGCCGTCGATGCAGCTTACGAGGCAGCCGTCGCCCTGTCGCCGCAAAGTCCGGTGACCTACCATCGCTATACCGACTACCTGGTTATTACGCTGCGCTTCGATCGCGCCCGTGAAATGGCTGCGCTTGCTGTCGAGCGCGATGCATTGAATTCAAGCGCCATGCACGCCGTTGGTCTGGTAGCAATGATCGACGGAGATTTCCCGGCGGCCGCCGAGGCCATGGGCGAGTGGAACCAGGTCCATCCAAACAGCCGTTGGTCCTATGTAAAGTACGCATTGGCGCTCGCGCTGAACGGACAGTGCGATGAATCAGCGGCGACAATAGAAAGATTGGATGCCTTGCTTACGCGTGCACCATCGACATTGATGGGCTCCTGGATCGCATGGAGTCACAAGGTGTGCGACCGCGAAAACTTGTATCAATTTTTCATAGAAAGAATGCAGACAGCAATGAAGGAAGCGCCGGACGATTTAGATCCTGGTTACGCCTACATGTATGCCCTGGAAGGTGACGAGGAAGGCTTGCTCGAATTTTTGAACCGTATTGTTGATGCGCGCAGCCCGTTTACCGCTTTCGTCAGCATCTTTGTTATCGACTACCTTGGTTGGGCTGTTTCCGACACGATGCCTGCCAACCCTGAGTACAAAGCGCTGCGCGAGCGACTTAAATTTCCGGTAATCGAAATTTAATAGTGGCGCTAATAGAAGAGGAACGCGGCTCATGAAAAATAAAGGAAAATTCGCGCCCTTGGTGTTCCTGGCATCGGTTTTGTTAGCCGCGTGCTCGGGTCAGCCGAAGGGGACCAGCGTTGTCACAGGGTTTGAACTGGATCGCTATCTTGGCACCTGGTACGAAATTGCGCGCCTTGACCATAAATTCGAACGTGGTCTGATCAATGTGACTGCAAACTACACACTTCAAGATGACGGCGGTGTTCGAGTAACAAATACGGGTTTCAGCACGAAGACAAACGAATGGGACGAGGCAGTCGGTAAAGCTTACTTTGTCGACTCGCCAGACGTCGGCAAGCTTAAGGTTTCTTTCTTCGGGCCGTTTTACGGTGGATACAATATTCTCGAGCTGGACTCTGAAAACTATCAATACGCGCTAGTCGCGGGTCCGAATCGATCCTATCTGTGGATACTGGCGCGTTCCCCGGACATTTCAGAGAGCACTGTGCGGTCGCTTGTTGAGAAAGCGAGAAGTCTCGAGTTTCCGGTTGATGAACTGATCTACGTTTCGCACGATGCGGCCAGGGAGTAACATTTTCCGCATGCAAACAAAGATCTAAACCTTCCACTAATTCTCGGCAGAGGCTTTGTACGTAAATTTTGCGCCGGAAATTGTGAACTCACCCATCAGGCCCAGACGCGTCACCGTAGCGATGGCGACGCCGTCGTTGTAAGTGGGCGTGCCAGCCGCGCCAACTGTTCCGAAAGCTACGCCAGCCTGCCCCATAAATTCCAGGCCGCTGGCCTTGAAGGAATCCAGGGCATCCTTGTCTTTGAAGAAAAGGATCATGCTGAAGTTCTTGGCGCCGGCCTGGATTCCGGATGTGAATTGCCAGAACTTCGTTGTGCCAATTACTTTGTCACCCTCTACCAAGATGCCTTTGCCATAGGCGCCACCGAATCCAAATCCGAAGCGCGTCACGGACGGATAAATGGCATAACCATAGGCTTGCTCGTAAAACGGCTCGGTACGCGGCAGTCGTTCGCGAACTTCGTCCAAAGCCCGAGCCGCTTTCACTTGCAGTTTGTCATCAGTGTCAGCTTCCCAGGCGGCACCAGCAGGGTGTGCCGTCAGCAACACTGCTGTAACCAGCCCGACAGCCCATAAGCTCTTCATCGTTTGCACTCCAGGTGTGCCGTGATCCAGTCGGATCCGCCTGAGACGTCGCCCAGGAGATTTGATGTTCCGAATATGCCCGACCGATGCACAATGGTCAGTCCCGCGTAACAATTCTTCAGCCAGCTGGCTTTGGAGGCTCTGCGTAATGGAAAGTCGAGAGTCATCTCCAGGTAGTTCAGGAAGTGCGATGTGTTGTCGCCTTTGTTCTCCTGCTTGCGCTGTTCGGCAATGGGGACCGTATCCGCGTAGGACATGCCAAAACCGAAACTCCAGCGGAACCATTCTTCCTTACTCCAGGGCGAGTAACCTTTGCCCATTGCAGAAATGTAAGCTGCATAACTCCAGAAATTTCCATTGCCTTCATCTTCCTCGAAGTGGCGAAAAGCGGCGACGCGGCCAAGATAGTCAATACGCGGACCGTTGGATAACAACTTACTCACCGTAAACCCGGCTATATTGGTGTCGGCGACAGTACTCTTACTGAAGTCGCCCTGGTCAATCTCGCTAACAATGTTGCCTTCCGCCTGGTAGCCATAGTTGACTCGCCATGACCATTCACCCTGTCGCTCTTCATCCATGACATAGGTTGGCTTTATCGCATTGCCGAACAGATACGTCCCACCGATAAAAATGCTACTCGCCGAATCTTCCTCGACCAGCGGACTGTCAAGAATTTCAGTGTCTGCACCAGCAAAACCGACATTGCCGAAGAGCACTATGCGATCCGTAATCTGCCAGGATGTATTCAGCCCGAACCCGAGCCACTGCGATTCGCCAGGTGTGTAAGCGGTACGGTCGGGTCTTGCCTCGGCTTCGCTCACACCAAAGTAGTAATTGGCAAGGTTCTCATCCTGCCATGTCCAGCTGACATAAGGCGAAAACGACCAGGGGCCGGCATCGAAACGGTAGCGGTAGGAGAACCGGACTTCCTGGCCATTGTGGCGATCTAGCGTGTCCGTCACCCAGTCCAGTTTGAGTTCGCCCCAGTTCTGTTTGAATCCCATCTCGATTCCTGCATCGAGAGTCTGCTTCCTTTCCTCCAAGCCCTCGTAGTATTCGTTGCTGTCAGGATCGAGTTTCTGAAATCGGAAGCGCGTGTACAGATTGAACTCGAATCCATTCCTTTTAAGGAGATGAATACCTCCTGAGGTACCACGTGCAAAAAGGTACTTACCCTCATACAAGTACAAGGGAACCAGGTCGAGCTGTACTTCATCCTCACTGTCAGTGGCGAAGTAAAGGCTTTGACCACCCCGCAGGCCGCCACCAAGAGCCGCACTGCCTGTTGGCGCGTTGGAGAAAGGGATTTCGGCAACTTCTTGCGCGGATGCCAGACTTGCGACACACAGGACAGACGCACCAAGCAGGCACGCTGTTGTGGTCTTGATAATTTTCACCGTCATAGCCTTATTGTTGTGGTTTAGCTCATCGATGTCGAGGCTGGATTGCACAACACATGACGCACATGCCCTGCTAGAATGCGCGCCCGACCTCGTTCCTGGAGAAGACGGTTATGAACCGCCCGAATTTCACTCTGTTAATCACCTTATTTCTAGTCGTCGCATGCAGCGGCGACAAATCGCCGGACGCTGAGTCAGCGAAATCGTCTGACGCTGAGAATCCATTTTTTACTGCAAGCACCTTGCCCTACGGTATGCCGCCGTTCGACCTGATCAAGGATGAACACTTCATACCCGCCCTGGAGCGCGGTATGGCAGAGCAGATGACAGAAATACTCGCGATCGCATCGAATCCGGAGCCGGCCAGCTTTGAGAATACGATTGTGGCGATGGAGCGTACAGGTGCACTTCTGAAACGGACACGACGCGTCTTCTCCAATATCACAAGCACGGATACGAATGACACGTTGAAGGCCGTCCAGACCGAAATGTCACCCAAGTTCTCGGCGCACTCCGACAATATTCGGTTGAATCCGGAGTTGTTCGCCCGCGTAGCAACTCTGCATGAGCAACGCGATGCGCTAGGGCTTGACGCAGAGTCCGTTCGTCTTGTTGAGCGTTACTTCCTCGACTTTAAACGAGCCGGTGCCCAGCTCTCGGCTGAAGAGAAAGTTCGCTTTCGTGAAATCAATACGAGGCTGGCCGAGCTTGGAACCAAATTTGGTCAGAACGTGCTGAATGAAGTGAATGATTCGGCGGTTGTCGTCGACACCCGTGAGGAACTCGCAGGGCTTTCTGACAACGAAATAGAAAGTGCTGCAAGTGAGGCGGAATCGCGTGGCCTCGAAGGCAAGTATGTGCTGACACTGAAAAACACCACGCAGCAACCACCGCTGGTTTCACTGGAGAATCGTGCTGTTCGTCAGAGAATCCAGGAAGCGTCCGCGGCGCGCGGCACCCGCGGCAATGAGTACGACAACCGGGCCATCGTGGTCGAAGTACTCAAGCTGCGCTCAGAGCGCGCGGCAATGCTGGGCTATGAAAGCCATGCAGCATATTCACTGGAGAATCAAACAGCGCGGACAGTCGAAGCGGTTAACAACATGTTGGGCCAGCTTGGGCCGCGTGCGTACGCCAATGCGCGCAAGGAAGCTGCTGATCTGCAGTCGCTAGTCAATGATACTGAAACGGAGACGTTTGAAATAGCATCATGGGATTGGCTTTATTACACGGAAAAATTACGCGAGCAGCGTTACGACCTCGATGCGAATCAGCTGAAATCCTACTTTGAGCTCAACCGTGTCCTGGAAGACGGTGTGTTCTACATGGCGGAGCATCTATACGGCCTTACGTTTGAAGAACGGCCGGAGTTGCCAGTCTACAATGATGATGTACGTGTGTTTGAGGCATTCCTCGACGGCGAAGCTATCGGCCTGTTCTTGTTCGACCCTTACGCGCGCGCGTCGAAAAGCGGCGGCGCCTGGATGAATGAGTACGTTTCGCAGTCGCATTTACTCGATCAAAAACCGGTTGTGGGGAATCACCTGAATATCGTGAAGCCACCTGCCGGCGAGCCGACGCTCATGACGTTGGATGAAGTGGAAACTACGTTTCATGAGTTTGGTCATGCGGCGCACGGACTGTTCTCCAATGCTACCTACCCGCGTTTTTCCGGCACCAACGTACCGCGCGATTTCGTAGAGTATCCGTCACAGGTCCATGAGATGTGGGTGTACTGGCCGGAAGTGTTGGCGAATTATGCGGTGCATTATGAAACCGGTGAAGCGATTCCGCAGGACCTGCTCGACAAAGTGATTGATGCCAGCCTGTTCAACGAGGGCTTCAAGAGCGGCGAGTATCTGGCCGCGGCAATTGTTGATACGCAGCTGCACCAGATTCCGCTTGAAGATATTCCGCCAGCTGAAGCGCTGATGGAAACCCAGGCGAAGATACTTAGTGATTCCGGCACAGACTTCTCTGCAGTACCACCGCGCTACAGCACAACTTACTTTAGTCATAGCCTCGGTGGCTACTCGTCAGGCTACTACTCCTATATATGGAGCGAGGTCCTGGATGCGGAGAGCGTCAAGTGGTTCAAGGAGAACGGTGGCATGACTCGCGAGAATGGTGATCATTTCCGTAATACTCTGCTGTCCAAAGGCGGCAGCGTAGACGCAATGCAGTTATTCCGCGACTTCCGAGGCGCGGATCCGTCGATTGAGCCGCTGCTGGAAAGACGCGGACTGAACTAGCCGTAAGTTTTGGCACTCCCTATACGCCCGGGCACTCGGCCCGGGCGTGTTTGCTAGGATAAATGGCTTAGAAGTAGCCTTAGTCCGGAGATACCCACGCGATGACTCGCGATCCACGTTACGACATTCTGTTTGAACCTGTCCGCATCGGGCCTGTTGAGGCGCCGAATCGTTTCTACCAGGTGCCGCATTGCAACGGCATGGGCTTCCTGCGTCCTCGCATGCTGGCCGAAATGCGCGGCGTAAAAGCCGAAGGCGGCTGGGGTGTCGTCTGTACAGAGTACTGCTCAATTCATCCGACGTCCGATGATCTGCCGCACCCTTACGCAACAATGTGGAACGAGGGTGATATCAAGACACACGCAATGATGACCGAGAAGGTGCACGAACATGGTTCGCTGGCGGGCGTGGAGTTGTGGGCTGGCGGTGCAGGTGCTGCAAACTACATGACGCGGGAAGTGGCGCCGGGGCTCGGCAACATGCCGGACGGGAAGGGCGCTCCGTTTCAGACCCGCGCCATGGACAAGAAAGACATTCGTGACCTGCGCCGTTGGCATCGTGAGGCTGCATTGCGCGCCAAAGAGGCCGGCTTTGACATCGTGTATGTCTATGCCACGCATTTCTATCTGCTCGGTCAGTTTCTGTCGCCCGTTCATAATCAACGCACCGACGAATACGGCGGTTCGGTGCAGAACCGCGTTCGCCTGGTTCGCGAACTGATTGAAGAAACCAAAGAAGCTGTTGGCGACACCTGCGCAGTAGCGGTACGCATGGCCGCTGATGACGATACCGGCACAGCAGAAAACCCGGTGTCCGATGATCGCCGGGAGATGTTCAATATCCTGGCGGAGTTGCCCGATCTTTGGGACGTCAACATCAATAACTACGAACAGGAAATGGGTGTATCGAGATTCGTTCCCCAAGGTTCGCTGGAAAACACGATGAGCTACGTTAAGTCCATGACCAGTAAGCCGGTGGTCACCGTAGGAAGATTTACATCGCCTGACGCAATGGTGTCGCAGGTTCGTCGTGGCATCGTGGATTTGATCGGTGCGGCTCGTCCGTCCATCGCGGATCCATT
>JBPCXZ010000117.1:0-4350 GCA_051008055.1 Woeseiaceae bacterium | reverse complement strand
AGTTGTTCTGCCGGCACGCTCATTTCCCCATTGCCTGCATCGTGCTGTTTGGCTCGCGCGCCGGCAAAGCGTCGGGCGGCACCGCCAGCATGCGCAGTGATTCGGACATGACATCAGCGAAGACCGGAGCCGCGACGTCGCCACCGTAGTACAGCTCGCCGCTGGGCTCATCGATGACGACTACCGTCGCCAGTCGAGGATTACTAGCAGGCGCCAAACCTGCAAAAACTGAAATATATTTGTCTTTGGAATAACCGCCCACTGCAAACTTCCAGGACGTTCCCGTCTTGCCGGCGATGCGGTAGCCGTCAACAGCGGCCTCGGTTGCGGTACCACCCGGTCGCACGACTTCTTCAAGCATGCGTCGCACCGCATCTGCCGATTCAGCGCTGACCATCTGTTCGCCCGGGCCGGCCTCTTCCAGTGCGGTTAGTGATATCGGATGACCAACACCGTTATTGCCGATGATCGCGTACGCCTGAGCCAGTTGCAGCGGCGTGACCGACAAGGCATAGCCATACGACATCGTTGCCTGACCAACTGGCTTCCAGTGATCGTGATGCGTCAACGTACCCGCCGACTCACCCGGGAATCCGCTGCCCGTCAGCGATCCCAGCCCGAAGTGTATTAGGGTGCCCCAGAGATCCCGCGGCTGCAGCGTCATCGCGACCTTGGTTATACCGACATTACTCGACCGCGCCAGAATAGTTGTCAGACTAATTCGGCCCAGGTTACGACTGTCTTCGATTTTTTTGGGGCCAACCGTAATATGACCTGGCGCCGTATCGACAATGCTGCTCGCGCGGTAGTCGCCACTTTCCAGCGCCGCCGCAACGATCAGCGGTTTGATGCTCGAGCCCGGTTCGAACATGTCGGTAATCGCTCTGTTGCGGTAGCGCTCAGCGATAAACTGCGTGCGATCATTCGGGTTGTAAGTCGGCTGGTTTGCAACGGCCAGAATCTCGCCAGTCTGGGTATCGAGAACGACTATTGAGCCTGACTCGGCGTTGTTGGCCTGAATTGCGCTCTTGAGTGCGCGATACGCAACATACTGGATACGCAGGTCTATACTCGTGCGCAGTTCCTTGCCATGGTGTGGCGGTCGAATGCTTTCAACATCTTCGACTGCTCGGCCGAGACGATCCTTCAGCACGCGCTTTGCACCTGACTCTCCGGCCAGCCAGTAGTCGTACGCGAGCTCCAGGCCTTCGAGCCCCTTGTCATCGATGTTGGTGAAGCCGACCAGGTGACCTGCGACTTCACCAGCCGGATAGTAGCGACGGTACTCGCGCTGGATGTTCACGCCGGGCAGCTGTAACGCCATCACTTCGGCGGCCTTGTCTGGACTCCGACCCCTGCTGAGGTAGATGAAGTCTTTGTTCATGCCGAACGTAATTTGTCGGAGCAACGACTGCTCATCCTTGCCAAGTACACGTGCCAGCTGCGGAATCCTGTCCTCCGCAAGAACCAACTCTTTGGGGTTGGCCCAGATGCTGTCGACCGGTGTGCTGATTGCCAGTGGTTCGCCGTTGCGATCGGTTATGGTGCCGCGGTGTGCCGTAATACTTTCAGTTCGCAGGTGTCGGCTGTTGGCCTGCTCGGTCAAGAACTCAGCATCGAGAACCTGCAAGTGCACCGCACGCGCAACCAGCGATACGGCTGCCACGCCGAATAGCACGCTGACCAGCGTCACTCTGCCGACGAATCGTTTTGCAGTTTGTGTTTTTGTTTCTGCGCCGCGTGTCATTGCCGTTCAATTACGTAAATTTCCGCACTGGTTGGTCGCACCAGCGATAGATCCTCGGTTGCAACCTGCTCAATCCGGGAGTGTGTGGCCCAGGTGCTTTGCTCTATCTGCAACTGGCCCCATTCGATATTCAACTCGTCGCGCTCGTGCGTCAGGGTCTCGAGCTCAACAAATAATTTGCGCGACTCGTGCTTCGTATAGATCAGTGCGATCGCACTGATGACGCAAACTGTCGCAAACACGATGACCAACAGGAACGGTTGACGCTTGGCGGTCATCGTCATCACGTGCGCTCCGCCACTCGCAGATGCGCACTGCGTGCCCGAACGTTTTCAGCAATTTCGTCCTCGCTGGCAGCAATCGCCTTACCGACGAGCTTCAGTTTCGGCTGATGCTCTGCCGGCACATCTGGCATGCCGCGATACTGCTCGCTCTCTCGTGATGCTTCGCGCATGAATCGTTTGACGATGCGATCTTCCAGCGAATGAAAACTGATGACGCAAAGTCGGCCGCCACGCTTTAACACGCTCAGCGACTGTTTGAGTACCGATTCGATCTGGCCCAGCTCGTCGTTAACGAAAATACGAATGGCCTGGAACGTCTTGGTCGCGGGGTGCTTGTTTCGTTTGTGGGCTGGCACTACCGACGCAATAATGTCAGCCAGTTGCAGCGTGCTGGTGATCGCGCCCTCATTGCGCGCAGCAACAATCGCTCTGGCGATGCGCGGTGCGTCGCGCTCCTCGCCGTATTTGTAAATGATCTGCCTCAAAGTCCTTTCTTCCACGGATTGCAGCCAGTCAGCTGCAGAGACGCCGGCATCCGGATCCATGCGCATGTCGAGTGGGCCGTCGCGGCGAAAGCTGAAGCCGCGCGCCGCTTCGTCCAGCTGTGGTGAGGAGACCCCCAGGTCGAGAAGCAAGCCGTCGACTTGTCCCGTGATTCCCCTTGCCCCCATGCATGTCGCCAGTTCTGCAAAATCGCTCCTTACTAACGTCAATCGCGGATCATTCCCGAGCCTTGCTTCTGCAGATGCAATCGCCTGTGGGTCGCGATCAATTGCTATCAGCCGGCCTTCTTCTCCGAGTCGCTCGAGGATCGCGCTGCTGTGTCCTCCTCGGCCGAATGTCCCGTCGACGTAAATACCGTCTTGTTTTATCGCCAGTCCGCTAAGGACCTTCTCGAGCAACACCGGCACATGCAGGTTGTCGCTCATTGGATGCTGTCCCCGTTAGAACGCCTCGCCCTAAAAAGATATGGATTCAAGATCCGCAGGCAGCTCGCCGTCACCGTCTTCGGCCAGCCACGCATCTCGTTTTTCGATCCAGGAGTCTTCATCCCATAATTCAAACTTGTTGCCTTGCCCTATCAACATCGCCGCCTTATCTAACCCGGCGAACTCGCGTAACTCTCGCGATACGAGGATGCGACCGCTGTTATCCATGTCGACCTCGGTCGCATAACCGACCATAATTCGCACGATGTTGCGTGCGACCTTGTTCATGCTGGGCAGACGCACTAACTTCCGCTCCAGCTCTTCCCAGTCCGGCATTGGATAAATGAGGAGGCAGTGATCCTTATCGACTGTGACAACGATTTCGCCATCACAACGGGCAGACAGCCGCTCCCGATACCGGGTCGGTATTGCCATACGCCCCTTGGCGTCCAGGTTGACTTTGGTAGCCCCTCGAAACACGGTGGTTAAGGCGGCTCGGTCTTCGCTCTTCTGGCGCGAAATCCGGGCAGACTGCCCCTTTCCTCCCACTTTTATCCACTTTTCAACACTATAAGGTCGGGGCCTCTGGAGCGTCAATGGGCACTAGCAATTAATTGTTGTTGTACAGAGACTTAGGGGCGTTGAGGTGGCCTAATTCGGGCAAATTGTGGCAGGTCTCGCGCTAGGAAAATCATGTGCTTACAGTTATTTACTCGACAGCCGCTGAAAAGAAAGTCGCCAAACGCAGACAGCGCCTCAAATTCAGTAATCCCAAACCGCTTTTGCACCGTTCGCGCAAATTAGCTGAACTCAGCCTCGAAGAGTTACTTAACTATTTGATTTTATTAGATTTTAAGGAATGGATCAAGAAAGTCGGAGCCGCCAATAAGCCGGGTTCTGTAATCGACAACCATTCATCTGGGACAGCCGTCACCGACTGCCTCTAGCAACCTACCCGGGAATCCGTTCGGAACCGACGGTGCGAGCAAGCTCGCGTACTCCCCTATTTGGTCTTGCTCCGGGCGGGGTTTACCGTGCCGCGAGCTGTTACCAGTCGCGCGGTGCGCTCTTACCGCACCTTTTCACCCCTACCAACCGAAATTGGCGGTTTGTTTTCTGTGGCACTTTCCGTGGGCTCGCGCCCCCCAGGCGTTACCTGGCGCCCTGTCCGACGGAGCCCGGACTTTCCTCTGCAAGCTAATGCTTACAGCGATTGCCTCGTCGACTCCGACTTTCTTGGACGGCGGATTCTACACGTAAGAAGGCGTTTAATGGGCCATTGGGTACTTATTTATCCGAATGGCTCGCTGCGCTGCGCTTTATTTCGGACAAATAAGTGCACAGTGCCCGCACAGGCGACTCGCTTGCGTGTAGAATCCGCCCTCCAAGA
>JBPCXZ010000116.1:0-4903 GCA_051008055.1 Woeseiaceae bacterium | reverse complement strand
CATGAAACGCTTTCTGGCTCCCCACGGGCGCAAGTAACATCGGCGACGACAGTGACTGACCCAGCAATTCGATATCCGTCGCAACATTTGAGGTATCCACCATTCGCATCGGACGTAGATACACACGCTCAAAAGCATCTCTATTAGCGGCCAGCGTTTCATTGCCATCTGTTCCCGTCGCCAGATAGCCATAGTGCGATTTAGGCAAGACCTGCCTTGCGACATTGTGAAAATCGAATACATCGAGCGCATCCGCAGGGGACTTGATTAAAAATTCAGGCAATTGAATCGCGTCCAGAGACTCTTCTGCGGAAAGCCGCCCTGCTGTTGTTAGTCCAAGTAGTGGACTTGCCGCAAGAAACTGTAATAACTGTCGGCGCGCCAGATTACTCATATGAAGCCTCCTCTCAGGAGAACCCATAGTAGCGAAACTTGAGATACCATTGAGGAAATAACAACAAGCAGGGATCCACTTTTGACCAACCACGTAGATCAGCGGTTTTCATCGCGCCTGGGTATGCTGCTGTGTGTCCTGGGCATTGCTGTCGGTACCGGCAATATCTGGCGTTTTCCACGAATTGCGGCCCAGAACGCGGGTGAAGACGGTGCTGGCGCCTTTCTCGTCGCATGGCTCGTGTTTCTGTTTGTTTGGAGTGTGCCGCTGATTATCGCTGAATACGCGCTGGGCCGACGCGGACGAATGGGAGTCGTTGGAACATTCGCGAAGATCGCGGGCGAAAAGTTCGCCTGGATGGGCGCGTTCGTCGGCTTCGTGGCAACGGCGATCATGTTTTACTACTCCGTCGTTGCCGGCTGGTGCGTGTACTACCTGATTAAGATGAGCACCGCTCCCCTGCCCCTGAGCAATGAGGCTGCACAGGGTATCTGGGAAGGCTTCCAGGGCAGCGGTTTCCCCGTCGCGTTTCATGCACTCGCTATGGGGCTGGGCGCCATTGTTGTTTGGAAAGGTATTCGCTCAATCGAGCGAGCCAATCGCTTTCTGATTCCGGCTTTGTTACTCATCGTGCTTGTTTCACTGGGCCGTACACTTACGCTGGATGGTGCCTCCGAAGGTATTCGTTTCCTGTTCACGCCTGACTGGTCAACGCTGGCCAAGCCACGAATTTGGCTGGAGGCGTTGACTCAAAATGCCTGGGATACCGGTGCCGGCTGGGGCCTGATTCTGACCTATGGCGCCTACATGCAGAGTCGCCATGGCGTGGTCAAAAATGCGGTGATTACGGGTGTTGGTAACAATACGGTGTCACTTATGGCTGCCATCGTGATCTTCGGCACTGTGTTTGCCATTCTTGGCGCTAGCATGAGTAAAGCTGAAATTCTCGACGTAATGCAGACCAGCGGACCCGCCGCCACCGGCCTGACTTTCATCTGGATGCCACAGCTGTTTGCGAAGATGCCGGGCGGCAACGTGTTCGCTATCCTGTTCTTTCTAGGGCTGTCGTTCGCGGCCTTTAGTTCACTCATAGCGATGATCGAACTGTCCACACGAATTCTTGTCGATTTCGGTATCGCACGTCGCCAGGCGATTCTCGGCATTTGCAGCATCGGCTTTGCATTGGGTATACCGTCTGCGATCAACCTGAACTTTTTCGCCAACCAGGACTTCGTCTGGGGCGTCGGCTTGATGATCTCTGGCGCGTTTATCGCATTCGCCGTCATACGGCGCGGTGCTACGCGTTTCCGGGAGGAAAACATCGACAACCAGGATGACGACTGGAATGCCGGACGGTTGTGGGACACCGCCATTCGTTTTGCGATTCCTTCGCTTGCTGTCGTGCTCCTCGGCTGGTGGCTCTACCAGGCAGCGTTTGTGTACGCCCCGGATCGCTGGTTCGATCCGTTTGAGTCGTTCAGCATCATGACCTGCCTGATGCAATGGGGCATCGTCCTGGCCGTATTCATCCTGCTCAACAAGTGGATGGCAAGTCGTACGCAGCGATCAAATGATCCGCCTATCGATTAGCGAGATGCCCCAATAATTGGTCTAGAGCCTAGTTATTGACGTGCGTTTTTCTTGGCTTCTTCTGCGGATTGCGCTTTCCGGTATGACTGGTCCAGTGCGTCGATTTTGCCTGCTCATTCACGATATCGCCCGCAGACTCCGACTCCTCATAAATGCTCTTCGAAGAACTACTGCACCCTGCCGCCCCAATGAGCGGCAGGGACACAGCAACTAAAGCTAGACCTCGCATTCTCATGGTCCCTACTCCTGAGTTCGCATACCCACAGAGTAGCATGAGATGAAACCTAGAAATCGTAACGCAACCCAAGGTGTAACGAACGCCCTGGCAATGGCACCAGATCTTTCAATGGCGATGAGTGCTGCCTGATGTCCTCGTCCAAGAGGTTAGTACCACGCAGGAAGATGTACATGTCCGAACTAGCGAACGCGTAACCGAACGACATATCGAGTGCGGTGTAACTTTCAGTCGGCAATTCGTTTGGCGCGACATCGTCCTGTTCGGACGCGAAGGTTGCATCAATGCTGGCATCAAACTGGTTCCAGCCGCCGTGCAAACCCAGGCCGAATCGTTGTGGCGGAATGCGCGGCAGGTTGTCACCCGTCGCGTCTTCTTCTGCAACAACGTAATCGGTGAACAAGCGAACATGCCAATGATGATTACCATCATCCATTAGCTCGACCATCGCTTCCGCTTCAATACCCACGAACTCAACATCGGCCTGGTCATAGTCGTATACCGGTAACTCATCAAGTTCTTCCGCGGTCGGGCGAAGCAAGATGTAATCATCAGCAGAATTGATAAACCCGGTAATCGACCACTCGAGGCGATCACTGTCGCCGTGCAATGTCAGATCGAAATTCGTGGATTTTTCATGACTAAGGATGCCGTTCCCGAGCGTCACCGAGCCACGCTCGTACCGTTGTGCAGCAAGATGCGGACCATCTGCGTAAAGCTCGGTCGAAGTCGGATGCCGTTCCGTCACCGCAAGGTTCGCAGAGATGCGAAATCCATCAGACAGCCGCCAGACCGCACCAACGGCGCCGCTGGCCGCATCATCACTGTAACCAGCGCCGAGCGTCGGCCCGGTAATCTTCTGGTCTTCAACCCGCAAACTACCCTGCAGAACGAAGGAGTCTGTTAATCGCAGTTCTTCATACAGGAACAAGCTGACCTGCTTGGTATCAGAGGACGGTACAAATGCCTCATCGCCTACCGCGCCAAACTCAACGAGCTTGTACTGCACTCCAATGGCGCCCTCGAACAAGCCGAGCGGAGCGTGTCGTAGCTCAAGGCGACCGTCAAAGCCGTGAACGTCGAAAACAGTACCGATTTCTTCGCCTTCCAGCTCGACGTGCTCATAGTCATTAACGGCTGCGCGAAACTTGATCCCGCTGATAAAGCCTTCGAAATCGAAGTCCGCAATTGCATCTACGCGGCGTTGCTCGAGGTCGATGCGCACTGACTCTTCCTCTTCTTCCTCTTCCATGCCAGGCAGCATGCCCTCGTCTTCATCATGCTCTTCGTGATGGTGGTGACCTGGAATGCCGTACTCGCTGTTGAAGCCGCTGAACGATATCCCCATGAAACCATTGTCCGCCACGTAGTTGACGCCTACGGCGCCGCCGCTGGTTTCACTGTCGGTATTTTCTACTGAACCGAATGCTTCCTCTTCCTCTTCGTGATCTTCACCATCTTCATCGTCGTGATCCTCGCCCTCTTCCATTTCCCGCAATATTGCAGACTCGGCATATCCCGGAATCTCGATATCATCAGTTGACCGCTTGAAATAGTCGGCGCTAAACACGAAATTCTCGCCGCCGAAGTAGGCCCTTACCGCACCGTCCCGATTACCTACCGCAGAATCGGCACCAAGCGCAAAAGCACCGGAAAACGGTTCGTCCGGTCGCTCTTCAACAAAGCGAGTGTCGACAACATTCACCAAGCCACCGGCGGCGCCACTGCCGTACAGCAGGGTCGCCGGGCCACGAATGATCTCAATCCGATTCGCCAGCAATCCTTCCACTGTCGTCTGATGGTCTTCGCTAAGCGCCGAAGCATCCAGCGAGTCCAGTCCGTTGCTAAGCACGCTGACGCGCTCGCCGTATTGGCCACGGATAACCGGTCGTGAGGCAATTGGGCCAAAGTAGGTTGAACTCAGCCCGACCTCTTGTGACAGCGTCTCGCCGATACTGGTGGACTGCTTTTTGGCCAGCTCGTCACCGAACAATACGGTCGTCGGCTGCGCCAGCTCTTCAACTGTTCGTGATAAGGGTGTTGCCGTTACAAATATGTTGTCAATTTCGTGGTGCGACTCGTCGTTGTCATCTTGTGCAATGACGGTCATTGGCGCAAGAAACGTCGCTGCGACGCTCGCTGCCAGTAAATTCTTGGTTTTCATGGTTTTGCTCTCTAATCAATCGATATAACAATGGGCGATGCTGCGAAATGTCACAGATCGTCCCTGATTCCGTAAAACGGAGCTGCTAAAGACTAGAGTTTGGGCGGAGCCCTGGAGTCGAAATTTCGATAGGCAGTGTCGTCGGACCACGATACGACTACTTGTGTTGCATCGACATGCGTGCCGTTGAAGGCCAACAAAATTGGCGTCTCATCGGTAACAACATCGTCAAGTCGATCTGCCTGCGCACAGACGTGGCAGGTTTCTGCCGCTGTCCCGGCTGAATGGTCAAACTGATGGCCGGCGAAGACCAGCTGCATAGAGGCGAGCGCAAACAGCGCAAGCAAGGTCGCCCTGCGCAATCTGATTAAGTTAAACAATTTGCTGCTCTTACTCAGCACTTTTCCCGCCACCATGTTTGGACGCGCTAATATAGACAATTGTTATGACAGTCTCAAATCGCGGGTGTTCCCGTTGATTACTGCGCCCACTGATACTCACGCATTTCACCCGGTCGGGT
>JBPCXZ010000115.1:0-5675 GCA_051008055.1 Woeseiaceae bacterium | reverse complement strand
GAGGTGCCGTCCGTGTTCATGTTGAACGTGGTGCTGCCTGTTGGGCCAAGCAGTCCGCCGGCCGGGTTGGCAACTACTGTTGCTCCCAGACCCATGACATCGGCTTCAAGCCCTGAAATATCGCCACCTTCAGCCATGGCCTGCAGGCTTGCCGATGCGGGCTCGCCGGTAACGAAAAGGTTAGTGCCATCAGGGTGTGCGACGGCGAGAAACGGTGTGAAGTAAATGCCGTTGCTCAGGTTGGTGATCGTGACGTCGAAATCTGTCGCGTTCACCGCTGATGCCGCGGATAGGGTGGCTGCGAGTAACGCAGCGCTAATTGCTTTTTTCATCGTAGTGACTCCGTAGAAACGTTAGGTTTTTCAGACGGGGTCAGCTTGCTAATGAAATCTCACGCAAAGATCACAGCGAACTCACGCAGGGGTGATGAATTGATGAACTATTGGTTGATTACTTCTTGCTTGTGAAGGTGAGGCGTACACCGACCATTGCGGCGTCAAACAAGTCCAGCGGACGACTGAAGCGCAGCTTGCGAACGAGCGACCTGCGCATGCGACGTTTCGATACACGATGCGCGCGCGGATCGAGTTGCTTGTAGTCCTCGGCCAGCTGCTGCGCGCGCTGTTGCAGCTCGCCAGGCTCGACCAGTTCATCGAAGAAGCCGGCTTCACGCGCTTCTTCGGGATTGAAGTACTGCGCCAATGCGACCGCGCGCTGGTAAGCCGCAGGTTGCAGTCGGTGCCTGAGCATGGCAGCGGCCACTCGTGGCATCGTCATGCCAATCGCAACTTCATTTGCGGAAATCTTGTAATCGCCACGGGTGCCTACAACATAGTCGGCGCCCAACATAAGGAAGACGCCCATGGCGAGGGAATGGCCGTTGCAGGCGACGATCACCGGGCGTGAGTGACGAAGAACGCGAGGAGGGAGGCCGTAACCCGCCCGCAGCATGCCGATAGCACGCGAACCGCCCCGCTTCATAACCTTGAGATCAAAGCCGGCGGAGAATACGTCTTCGCGACCCGTGATGATGACAATCGCATCGTCACGTTTTGCCTGGTCCAGCGCACCGTGAATGTTGGCCAAAACCTCCGGCGACAGTGCATTGCGCTTACCATCATCGATCGTAATCGTGGCAATTCCGTCGTTAGTTACGTACTGGACGCTGTCTGTATAATTGGTACTCATATGACTAATCTTACCCGACGAGACGCCAGAAGCCTCACGTTCATACTCGTGCTGATGCTTGCAGGCAGCGCATTTGCTGAAATCCCCGAGTCCTCCATCCACTATTCCATCGAGATAGAGCTCGACCCGGAGACTCGTGATCTTGCAGGCAAGGCGACCATCGAGTGGACCAATACGCTGGATGAGCCCGTCGCATCATTGCCAATGCACCTCTACCTGAATGCGTTCAGTAATGAGGCGTCTACCTGGCAGCGCTATACGCTGGGTTCGCGCTTTCTGCTCAGTAGTATTATCGAACGCTTTCCTGACCCCTGGGGCTGGACCGAGCCAACGCTGATCAAGCAGGGCGATGCGGAACTGAGCTGGCAGCCGATCGCGCCGGATGATGGCAATCATCTCGACCGCACACTTATAGAGGTGCAACTGGATGAGCCTATTGCACCGGGCGAGACCGTGACCTTGCAGGTGGAATGGGATGGCCGGTTGCCGGCAGCGGCCGCTCGCACGGGTGGCTACGGCGACTTCTTTTTCGCCGCGCAGTGGTTTCCGAAAATCGCCGGAGTAAAACCGGAAGGCGAGTTCAATCGCCATCAGTTCTTTGGCGCAACGGAGTTCTTCGCGAACTTCGCCGATTACGATGTGCACATCGGCGTACCGAAAGGCTGGGCGATCGCGTCGACGGGCAAGGGAGAGCTTGTTACCACTCAAGAAGGTGTTGACTGGCATCGCTACCAGCAAAAAGGCGTTGTTGACTTTGCCTGGGCAACGGGCGCTGAGATGGTCAACATCGTGACGGAACACGAACTGGCAACCGGCGGCAAGGTCGACATCCATGTTTTTCAACCGAAAGGTTTCGATCACCAGGTGCCGCGCTGGGTAGACGCAACGGCCGTGTCCCTCGATACCTTATCGACGCGCATCTACCCGTATCCTTACGGAACCGTCACTGTGGTGTTGCCGCCGATGGAGGGCCTGCGCACGTTGGGCATGGAATACCCGACCTTTTTTACGGGCGGGCCGGGTGGTCGCATCTGGGATGAATCGCCGCTAAAGACAACGCATATTAATGAGGGTGTGATCGCTCACGAGTTCACCCACCAGTACTTCATGGGCATCATGGCGACCAACGAGTTTGAAGATGCGTTCATGGACGAAGGCATGACCGAGTACTGGACGGCCGAGATCATGACGGACAAATGGGGTGAGCAAGCGGGCATGGGCTACCTGTTTGATCGAGCCATCCATGCAACATCTTCCGGCATGCGGGCACGACCAAGAGAAACAAGACAGCCAGCCGTGTGGTCCGGACCTTCGTTCCTCGCGCGCGGCTATTCCATTGGCTACCAGTTCTACGATCGACCGATGAATACGATGCTGACCGCGGCAAGGCTGTTTGGCCAGGATACGGTTGACGCGATCTACAAGAGATACGCAAATCGGTGGGCATTCAAACATCCACGTGTTGAAGATTTCTGGGCGGTAGCAGAGGAGGTGGCTGGTGCGGAAGTGGCGGCGATGCTGAGGGAGGCTTATCTGCACCCTGAAACGCCCGACTACAAAGTAGCACTTCTGAATGTCAGTCAATACAAGACACCGCGCGGCTATGTGTATGCGTCCGACGAAGTGACCCATGTCGACTCGGACTTCGACGGTGAAGAGCTGTTTGCGCTGAGCCAGGACGCGGCCGAAACAAATGGACAGGTGATGCTCGAGATTCTTGACCCGGGGCATACGCGCGACGTTCGTGTGATGGGTGGATTCGAACGGCGCTTGATTGAACCTGCCAATGATGACGCAGACGCGAACTTCGCGCGCAGCTCATCTGACTATTTTGTCTCGACGGCACGCGTGGAAGGGCCCGGCTGGGATCACCTGCCAGTTACTGTGCAGCTGCGCTTCGCTGATGGCGTCGTCGTTGAAGACGAGTGGGACGGCAAGGCGATCTATCGTGAATACAGAGTTGTGCGCCGGGCGCCGTTGAGTTCGGTCGTTGTCGATCCCGAACAAAAGATTCGTCTTGATATCGTGCCTGTCAATAACGGTCGCTCCAAAGACCCTGAAGGCGAGGTGGCGACTAGCTGGTCACGCTGGATGATGGGCGTTTATCAACTCATCGCGGAAGGAGCATCGTCATGGCTGTGACCGAACTCCTCAAACCAACAACGGGTACCTGGCGGGTTGTTGGCGCGCGCTGGCTGTTGTACATGCTCGCGGTGTTGCCGGGCATGATGTCTTTAGGCCGTCACCTTGATGACAAGATCGGCACACGACCATGGTTCCATGACCTGCAGACACCGCTGAGCACGTTGTCGACCAAGTTTGTAGTTGCAGAGATCGGCGGCGGCGTCGCATTGCTCGGAGCTGGTGCTACGATCATCTGGTTGCTGCAGCTGGTCTGGCTGGGTGGCTCGACGTTGATCTTCGATCCGCGAAAACCGCAGATCACTAAAAACCTGTTCGCTAACGGCTGGCAGTTTCTAGCGCGATTTGTTCGCATCGCGATCATCGCGCTGGTCGTCACCCTTGTTCTGCAACTGATCGTCAGGAAGGTATTCAGTGGTGTTAGCTCGACGGCGGAAGTTGAAGGCTGGGCTGTCTACGATGCCTTCTTCACGCTCAATTTATGGCGAGCCTCAATCATGTTCGTCTTGCTGACTACTGTCGGCGTTATCGCATTCTGGATGCGCATCATTGCCGTGACCGAAGATCGCACCGACACGCGTCGCCTGCCTTGGCAGACATTGAAACTACTGGCGAGCAAGCCATTTACCGCATTCGTATTGCAGTTTCTGTTGATCTGCGCGGTCCTAGGCATCCAGGCAATGGCGCTGTGGTGCTGGCGGCAATCACCAAACGGTGGACTGTGGTTCGGTTTGTGGTCGCTGATGCAGTTGGCAACAGCTTACATCTGGCAACTACGTGTCCGCCTCGCGGTTAATCTGTCTCTGGCTGGTCGCTAAAAGCTTGCTTCTTCTCGATGGAGGGCGCCTGCCAGTCCGGATATCGGGCTTCGAAGGCTTCGTTCTCGTCGTTGTACATTAACAGTGCTTTAGCACTGCCACCGCGCCACGGGTCGTACTCTTCAACGCTGTAATTAGAAAAGAAGGATTCGAGGACCGCATCCAGTCTCACCAGGATTTCAGCATAGTCGTCGACCTTCGCAACATTTACTGTTTCGTCCGGATCCTCGATGAGGTTGTAGAGTTCAGACGGTGCACCGAACAGTCGTTTAACGTACTTCCACTCAGGCGTAGTAACGGCACGCACCGTGATGTATTCCCAGAACGCGAAATTCTCCCAAGCCTGCTCTTTGCCATTCAGAATGCCGGCAAAACTTTTCCCCGGTGTATTCGCGATCTCAAACTGCTCAAGGTCAACCAGGTCGAGCAGGGTGGGAAACAGGTCGTACTGGTTGATGACGTGCTGCGACTCGGCGTTTGCTACCACGGAGCCGGGAAAGCGCACGATGAGCGGAACGCGCATGTTTTCCATGTAAGCAGGATGCGGGTCGGCGTAGGAGCTGTTGCCCCAGAGACCATGCTGACCAAACGCAGAAGGCTGGTCCGACGTGAAGATGACAATTGTGTTGTCGTCCATTCCGCGTTCGCGTAACGAATCAAGAATGCGGCCGACACCGTCATCGATCATCGTCGTCTCCGACGCAAGATGAATCATCGCCGTCGGATTGTTCAGTGCTGCAATGGTTTGCCAGGGCCAGGAGTCTTCAGCTTTGGCGGTAGCTTCGTCCAGTGCGTCGTCACCCATTAGCCACCACTGGCCCTCTTCGGCGAGAACGACTGCAATATCTGAATACTCGATTGCGAGGCGGCGCAGTGAAGGATTCACCGGCTCCTGCGGAAACGCGGGCACATTTTCTTCGTAGTAAGCCGCGTGTCGGTTGTTTGGATACTCAATGACCAGCGGTGGCAGGTTATAGGGGCCGTTGTAACTCACATACAAGAAGAAGGGCTCGTCTTCGGCTTGCTCGTCGATGAACGCAAGCGCCTTATCGGTCCAAAAGTCGGTGAGGTGCTGTTCTTCATCCAGCTGGTACGTCGCACCATTGTCGATGATGTCATTGCCATGAAATGTTGTGGTGTGGCCGGTGGGGAAAGTCACCCAGTAGTCGAATCCCATCTGCGCTTTACGCGCATCGCCGAGGTGATACTTGCCGACCAGTCCGGTGGCGTAACCTGACTCGGACAAGGTTTGCGGCAGGTTCCGATACTCTTCCACCGCCGCCCAGTCATCAATATCAAACTGCGATGGCATCGCATTGTGCACACCGTGTTGTGACGGCATCAAGCCCGTCATCAATGTGGCGCGGGTCGGCGAACAAACGCCGCTTGCTGAGAACGCCTGGCGAAACAACATGCCTTGTTCGGCGAGTGAGTCGATGTGCGGTGTCTTGATGTCTTCGTTACCGTAGGCGCCGAGCACTTTCTCGCTCTGGTTGTCGGTAACGATCAGGACGATGTTGGGGCGCT
>JBPCXZ010000114.1:0-4883 GCA_051008055.1 Woeseiaceae bacterium | reverse complement strand
GATTCAAACAACGCACCCAACATGGTTTCGCAGTCAGTGCGCATTGCGTTGGCCGGGTCTGTACCCTCGAGCACCTGCGACAGCCAGTCAAAGCCGCTATCCGCGCCAGCGATCGCCAGCCGACCGGACAGGAGTCCGTGCGTCTGCGCCGCATCCCACGTTGATCCACAGCGCCTGAGAGCATTTTCGAGAGCGTCGTGGTCGATCTTTTCTTGCATCGTATTGATTTCCAAAACTTATCCCACTATTGGAATGATCCCACGTATCGCCAGCGCTGACCATGTCGGTCGTAAAGCCAGAAATGGCGTTTGATTCTGCCCGAGCGCCTGTCTATATTGGTTTCATGGCTGACAATATAAATGCAACGTTTGAGCACGAACTCAAGCGCCTCGAGAAGCGGGTTGACGCATTGGTTACTGTCTGCGACCAGCTTCAAGATGAAAACAAGTCGTTGAAACAACGGCAGGACGTATTAACCTCGGAGCGTGCCAACCTGTTACAGAAGAATGAACAGGTACGCGCTCGCGTAGAGGCAATGATCGGCAGACTCAAAGCGATGGAGCAAGGATCCTAAATAATGATAAATGACTCAACTGCCCAGGTAAGCGTGCGAATTCTGGATAAGGAATACCAGGTCGCTTGCCCTGCGGATGAACGCACTGCTCTTTTAGATTCTGCAGAAATCCTTAATTCTAAAATGCTAGAAATCCGAGACAGCGGTCGAATTGTTGGTTTGGATCGTATTGCTGTCATGGCCGCGCTCAACATGGCGCACGAATTGTTACACGCGCAAGAACGAGATCGTCTTTTGGACGGTGATGTCAGTTCGCGTTTAAAAATCATTTCTGATCGCGTTGATAATGTGCTGGGTGGGTCACAACAGCTGGATCTTTAACGCGTTAAAATGGTCATAAGAGTTGGCGCCTCCTGCAGTGTTCGATATTGACCTGGATACCTTTCGACCCTAACTATTTACCTCGGGGTCGTGCACTGTCGGTAACATTTGCGCAGGGCTGCGAAAGCGGTAAGCCTGTTGTTGCCACGGCTGACCCCACCTGTTGCTCCGGTTCGAGAGCGACGGTCATTAACGGCACAGGCGGGAGGCGCTTTTCTTGAATTCGAAATTACGTAGTAGCGCACTTCAAGCTCGTCGCTCGATGAGCGATCATGACCGTCAAATCGCAAACCAAATCATCAATAAAAAGGTCGTGCGCTCACGCGACTTTTTTGCGGCAAAAACCGTCGGCCTCTACCTGCCCATGCACGACGAAGTAGACCCCAGCGAAATCATTGAGCGCGCGTGGCGCGCAAATAAGCGCGTTTTCTGTCCGGTCATCGACAAGAACGGTGAAATGAATTTTCACCATCTGGGCAGAAACACACTGTTGCTACAAAATAATTTTGGCATCTGGGAGCCTGCCAACAACGAAATTATTAGTGCGCGGCAACTCGACCTCGTAGTTACTCCACTGGTTGCCTTCGACAAGAACCTGAATCGAATCGGAATGGGCGGCGGCTACTTTGATCGTCATTTTTCTTTTCTGCGGCATCGTCGGAACTGGTTGCGACCTAAGTTGCTTGGCGTAGCATTCGCTTGTCAGGAAGTTGACAAAATTGAGCCAAACCCTTGGGACATACGGCTTTACGGCATTTGTAGCGATTCGAGTTAGTGCCTGGCGAATTGTTTCTGTCAGCAAAAACCCACTTGATTTACAAATCAAAATTCCAAAAAAAACATAGGATATTCTGATACCGATTTCCTCTATGGAATGTGCCACGCGTATCACGCGAGAGAAAAACAGTGTGGTCTTTTTGCGAATATTCAAAGCGTGAATTCAAGTTACCAACTTGAAGTAAAAAAATTCAGTTCAAGGCCGGGAAAACATAGCGAAAATTGCATTTCGCAAACTGTGAAATGCAGCATGTAACTCGCTGGATTTTTCGCTTCTGTTGTATATACTCAACGCCGGGTACCCGACACGGAGAAATACTGATGGCTACTAAAAAGAAGTCTAGGAAAAAAGCGTCTAAGCGCAAAGCTGCGCCGAAACGTAAAGCAACAAAGAAGAAGGCAGCTACAAAGAAGCGTACTGCCAAGAAAAAAGTAACTCGTAAGAAAGCGAAGAAGAAGGTCGCTAAGCGTAAAGCCAAAAAGAAAGTGGCTAAGAAAAAGGCGAAGAAAAAAGTAGCCAAACGCAAAGCGAAGAAAAAAGCGAAAAAGAAAGTAGCTAAGCGTAAGGCGAAGAAAAAAGTAGCCAAACGCAAAGCCAAGAAAAAGGCGAAGAAAAAAGTAGCTAAGCGCAAGACCAAAAAGAAGGCTAAGAAGAAAGCCAAAAAGAAGGTCGCTAAGCGTAAGACCAAAAAGAAAGCTAAGAAGAAGGCCAAGAAGAAGGCTAAGCGTAAAGTCGCGAAGAAAAAACGTAAGACGAAACGCAAAGTAGCCAAGAAAAAACGCAAGACGAAACGCAAAGTAGCCAAGAAAAAGCGCAAAGTTTCCAAGAAGAAGCGCAAGGTGAAACGCAAAGTAGCCAAGAAAAAGCGTAAAGTGAAACGCAAGGTAAGCAAGGCTAAGCGGAAAGCGAAGAAGAAGGCTTCCCGCAAGAAGCGCTAAACCTTGAGTCTTGAAGAAGTTTGGTCTTCTTCCAAGGACAACGAAAGTGCCCGCGAAAGCGGGCACTTTTGTATGTAAGATAGGGCACCGATATGGACGCACAAGAGAAAAAGCGCGAAGCGGCTGAGGCCGCGCTTGCATTTATCGAGCCAGGAATGACGCTCGGCGTCGGCACCGGCTCTACCGTCAACTGCCTGATCGACCTCCTCCCCGGTGTTCGTGACCGTATCGACAAAATTGTTTCCAGCTCCAAAGCATCAACCGAGTTGTTGGAGGCTCAGGGATTTGAGGTCTCAACTCTGAATGAAGCTGGCGATATCGATGTCTATATCGATGGCGCTGATGAATCAAATAAGCGTTTGCAGCTCATCAAGGGTGGCGGCGGAGCGCTTACACGCGAAAAGATATTGGCGGGAGCTTCGCGGCGTTTTGTGTGCATTGTCGACGACTCCAAACTGGTAGGTATGCTCGGTGGCTTTCCACTACCAATTGAAGTTGTACCGATGGCGCAGGCATTTGTTGCCAAGCAACTTTTGAAATTGCGGGCGCAGCCAATTTGGCGAGAAGGCTTCGTTACTGATAACGGCAATCACATATTGGATGTGCATGACCTCGCCATTTCGAATCCGCTGGAAATGGAAACTCGCCTGAATCAGATTCCCGGCATCCTGACTGTCGGAATCTTCGCTAAGCGAGCCGCTGATGTGCTACTGATCGCCGGCGACGCCGGTGTTCGGGAATTGCGCGCATAGGGCACCAGTCGCACTGTGGAAATCGTCTATTTCACGCTGGTTGCGGCTCTCTTGTACCTGATTTCAAATTGGTTGGTAGAGCGTCTCGAGGTCGCTGCTGGCCGCCGATTCGAGTATCGCTCGCTGCTGTTCTTCGTCGTTCTGCTAACCCTGGCGATGGTTAGTTTCTACCTGATACGCCTCTATACGGGAAACCCCTGATTTACCGTTGATACGCAGTTGGCTAGCGTGCCCTCATCCACAAAGGCTTTGGGGACGCTGTCTAATGGACAACAATAATCACGAAGATGAAGAACAGATCCCGTTTATGCAACGGTTTCTGGACAACCCATTTGTATTGCTCGTTCTGGGCATTGCCGTACCGGCAGTTTTCTACATTATTTGGGGAATCATAGAGATCACCCAAATTCCGATCGCAGACTAAGGGAGCATCGCTATGGCTATTACACCGCCGAGTGACCGCATCTGGTGGCGCCAACCTATCGCCAAAGTTGAACTGATCTGGATCATCATCGCCTTCACCTGGGGCCTGTTCATGTTTTTCATGATGATCTACTGGCATGGGGCAGGCGAACAAAACCTGTCGAGTGAGGCCTACCAAATAAAAGCTGAACGTTTCGCGGAACACGCGCAGGAGATGATCGACGAGTACACGGTGAGGAACGAGGGTGGTTTTCCCGTGGTGCATCCGCCGCCCGGCAGTGACGTCTACCTAATTGCGCGCCTGTGGCAGTGGTGGCCGATTCTGGAACTCGAGAAAGATCAAAGTTACCGATTGCACCTGTCTTCCATGGACTGGCAACACGGCTTTTCGCTGCAACCCGTCAACATCAACGTCCAGGTACATCCGGGGTACGACCTGGTTATGACATTGAAGCCTGACCAGGCCGGCGAGTTTGGCGTTGTCTGTAACGAATTTTGCGGGATCGGCCACCACATGATGGTTGGCAAGATCTACGTCGTCGAGTAGGGAGACTGTTGCTATGAGCTCATTGATTGATTTTCGTACCTGCCCGACCACCGGTCTGCGCGTAGACCGCGCTGCAGAAAAACTCATCAAGGCGAACGCGGTCGTCGCGGTTGTTTTCCTCGCGATTGGTGGACTTTTCGGCCTGCTGGTCGCATTAACCCGCTGGCCGGCGGTGCATTTTCTGCCAGCGGATATGTTCTATCTGGCGCTCACTGCGCACGGCTTTGATGTGTTGCTTGTGTGGATCATCTTTTTCGAAATGGCGATTCTCTACTTCGCCTCAGCGGTATTGCTGAATTCCCGACTTGCCGGGCCGAAGTGGGCCTGGACAGGCTTCGGCCTGATGCTGGCCGGCGCACTAATTACCAATGTCGTCGTATTACAGGGCCAGTCCAGCGTCATGTTCACGTCGTATGTGCCTATGCAGGCCGAACCGGGATTCTATCTAGGGATAATTCTATTCGCGGTCGGCGCACTCATAGGCTGCGGTGTGTTCTTCGGCACACTGGTCATTGCCAAACGTGACAAGACCTACGAAGGGTCGATACCG
>JBPCXZ010000113.1:0-18211 GCA_051008055.1 Woeseiaceae bacterium | reverse complement strand
GAACACCCCATCTCGCAACCCCTTTTTAGGTGGGGCACCCAGCGTGATGTGACGGCGTCCGTGTGGATTAATTGCCTCAAGGGCGCGCGCTTTATACCATAGCCGGTCGCGGCCAACAATGGCCTTTGAGTACCAATTTCAAGACCGCAATCAGGCACAATCTACAACGCCACTGAAAACTCCCGCCAAAATTTGGCGATTGAGTAAAACCCCTTTGATTTCAATAAATTAGAAGAATCCATGACCGTAACCATCAAAACTGAGGAAGAACAGGCCAAAATGCGGGTCGCTGGTCGGCTGGCGGCGGACGTACTCGACATGATTGGCGAGCACGTTAAACCCGGTATCACGACCGACCAACTCAACGACATCTGCCATCAATTCATCACCGAAATTCAGGATGCTGTGCCCGCCCCGCTCAACTATCGTGGTTTTCCGAAATCGATCTGCACATCCGTTAATCATGTGGTCTGTCACGGTATCCCAGGCGACCGCAAACTAAAGAACGGCGACGCCGTCAATATCGATATCACCGTTATCAAAGACGGCTTTCACGGCGATACCAGTCGTATGTTTTTTGTCGGCAAACCTGGCGTACAGGCACAACGCCTTGCAGACATCGCATTTGAAGGCATGTGGCTGGGCATTGAAGAGCTGGCCGCCGGGAAACAACTGGGCGATGTCGGCGCGGCAGTGCAGAAACACGTTGAGAAAAATCGTTTCTCCGTCGTCAAGGAGTACTGTGGCCACGGCATTGGCCGCGTTTTTCATGAAGACCCGCAGGTCCTGCACTATGGCAAGGCTGGAACTGGCATGGCATTGAAAGCGGGCATGACCCTGACAGTCGAACCTATGGTTAATGCGGGCAAAGCCAGCGTGAAGCTCTTGCCTGACGGCTGGACCGTAGTAACCAAGGATCACAGTCTGTCTGCACAATGGGAACACACCGTACTTATCACCGACACAGGCTACGAGGTACTTACACTCGGGGCCGACGATCGGTGATTCGTACTGACCAGTCCGATGGCTGATACGGCGACACGTCGCGCCGAGCTCGAAGCTGCCAGCAAGGAGCTTGCCGAACGATTCCAGGCCGGCGAGTCCGTAGTTCTACTCGTTAGGGAACGCGCCAAGCTGGTCGACTCTGTTCTCTCCCAGTTGTGGCAGGACCACGCACCAGACTGCATTGAAGACGTAGCACTGGTTGCAGTTGGTGGTTACGGTCGCGGCGAACTTCATCCGGGATCCGACATCGACATAATGGTGCTGTTGCCGGACGAGCTTGGCGATAAGCAGGAAAGCCAAGTCGGCGCATTCATGACCTCGCTATGGGATATCGGGCTCGAAATTGGCCACAGTGTGCGAACGGTGAAGCAATGTCATGACGAGGCCGAGGCCGACCTGACAATTGCGACGACGTTGATGGAATCCCGGCTCGTCACTGGTCCGTCCGAACTGTATGACAGAATGCTTGTTGCAATCGGGCCTGACAACATTTGGCCACCCGCTGAATTTTTTGCTGAGAAGCGCAAGGAACAGATCGCACGACATCATCGCTACGATGACACGGCATACAATCTGGAGCCCAACGTCAAAGGCAGCCCCGGCGGGCTGCGGGACATCCAGATGGTTGGCTGGGTGGCGAAACGCTATTTCGGCGTCGAAACGTTTGAGGAACTGGTGCCACACAATTTCCTGACGCCGGGCCAGGTCAAACGATTGAACGAAGGCCAGGAATTCCTGTGGCGCGTCAGATTCGGCCTGCACGTTCTAACCGGGCGCCGCGAAGACCGCCTGCTGTTTGACCACCAGATCAATCTGGCCAAGATGCTGGGCTACGAGGACGCGAGCTATACCCTTGCTGTCGAACAGCTTATGCAACGCTATTACAGAACAGTGATGGACCTCAGTCGGCTTAACGAAATGTTGTTACAGCTATTTGAAGAAGCAATTCTTATGGATCCCGATGCTGTTCCGGAAGCGTTGAACCAGCGCTTTCAGGTTAAGAACGGCTTTCTGCAAACGGTCGACGACGAAGTCTTCACAAGCGACCCGTCCGCGTTGCTGGAATTGTTCTTCTTGCTACAACAGAATCCGGAAATTCGCGGCGTCAGCGCTTACACCGTAGGACTCATCAAGCGGAATTTGCACCTTATCGATGAGGAGTTTCGGCAGAACCCGCGCAACCACCGCCTGTTTCTCGCCATCCTGCGCGCGCCCGAAGGCGTGACACACGAACTACGGCGAATGAATCTGTACGGTGTATTAGGTCTCTACATTCCGTCGTTCGGCCGCATTGTCGGCCGTATGCAGTACGACCTGTTTCATGCCTACACCGTCGACGAACACACCTTGTTTGTCGTCAGTAATCTGCGCAAGTTCGCATTGCCTCGCTTCAATGACGAATATCCGGACTGCAGTAGGATCATGCAGTCCTTTGAGAAGCCGGAGATTGCTTATCTTGGTGGCTTGTTTCACGACATCGCCAAAGGCCGCGGCGGCGATCATTCAGAACTCGGCGCGGTAGACGCCGAAGCGTTCTGCCTCGAACACGGTCTTAGCAAGTATGACTCGGGCGTGGTGGCCTGGCTGGTGCGCAACCATTTGATTCTCTCTACCACGGCACAGAAAAAAGACATAGGCGATCCTGCCGTCATCGATGAGTTTGCATCGCTGGTCCGCGACCCATTGCACCTTGATTACCTGTACGTACTGACAGTTGCTGATGTCAGGGGAACGAATCCAAAACTCTGGAACTCTTGGAAAGCGAGTTTGTTCGGCGATCTTTACGAATTGACACACCGGGCGCTGCGCCGCGGCCTCGAAAATCCGACTGATCGCGAACAACTGATAGCAGAGAAAAAGTCTGACGCCAGAGATGGCTTACTTGAGCTCGGTTTGGCTGAGAGCGACGTCGACGCCGTCTGGCAGCTGTTCGATGACAGCTATTTCCTGCGTCATCGTGCGGAAGAAATCGTCTGGCACACGGAGTGGTTAAAAGATTCGGACACCGCGTCGAGTGTCGGCATGGTCGACGTTCGACTCCGCAGTGACGGTGACGGCGTCGAAGCCGTACTGTACACACCGCGGTCACGACGGACGTTTGCGCATGCGACCGCTGCACTGGATGAGCTTGGCACGACCATCGTCGACGCACGTATCGTGCCGGTAGCGGATGGTTACAGTATCGACACGTATATTTTTATGGAGCTCGACAAACGTGTCGATATCGACGATTCGCGGCTGAATAAAATTCGGCGTTCGTTGACGCGCATCCTGACTTCAGGAGACGATAACGCGGTTCGCGTCACGCGTTCTGCGCCGCGCAGAGTCAGAATGTTTACGACTCAGGCAAGCGTCGAGTTCGGCGCCGATACGTTACACGGACGAACAGTCATGGATCTTGTCGCTGCCGATCAACCGGGTTTGTTAAGCAAAGTCGGCCAGACCTTTATTGAGCTTGGTATCGACATTGAAGCGGCGAAGATCATGACCATCGGCGAACGTGCAGAAGATGTATTCTATATAAGTGACGAGTCCGGAGCGCCGCTCGATGAAGCGGCCAGGGAAACACTACGCGACAAGCTTGTCGCTAAACTGGGTGACTGATGCAAGACCTGATTGAAATCATTGAGCGCGGCTTCGAAAACGGCGGCCAGATGGCCGACGACGCTGAAACCAAAAAACTGCGAACCGCAGTTGATGCGGCAATCGACATGCTCGATGCTGGCGAAGCCCGAGTCGCCGAACAAAGTGCCGATGGCTGGCAGGTTAATCAATGGCTAAAGAAAGCGGTGCTGCTCAGCTTTCGCCTGACTGATAACCAGATCATGCGTGGTACTCACAGCAATTTTTTCGACAAGGTGTCGATGAAGTACGCTGAGTACTCGGAGAGCGACTTCAAACGGGATGGGGTACGCGTCGTCCCGGACGCAATTGTCCGACGTGGCGCCTATGTGGCCAATGACGTTGTGTTAATGCCCAGCTATGTAAACATTGGTGCTCATATTGATTCAGGAACGATGGTGGATACCTGGGCGACGGTCGGCAGCTGCGCGCAGATTGGCAAGAACGTGCACTTGTCGGGAGGCGTCGGCATCGGTGGCGTGCTTGAGCCGGTGCAGGCCGGGCCAACGATCATCGAAGACGACTGCTTTATCGGCGCACGCTCCGAGGTTGTCGAGGGTGTAATCGTTGAGACAGGATCGGTCATCTCTATGGGCGTTTACATCGGCCAGAGCACAAAAATTTATGACCGCGAGCGCGATGATGTGACCTATGGTCGCGTCCCGGCAGGTTCGGTCGTTGTCGCCGGCAACCTGCCCTCTGACAACGGCAAGTACTCTCTGTATTGCGCGGTCATCGTTAAACGTGTCGATGCAAAGACACGCGCAAAGACCAGCATCAACGACCTCCTGCGAAACGCGAAATGATAGATAGAGATAAATTGACGGTGTATGGCATAAAGAGTTGCGACTCCTGCCGGGCAGCCAGAAAATTTCTGACCGAGAAAGAAATCGATTTCAATTTTCACGATCTTCGCGAAGACGGGCTGGACATTCAAATGCTCGAGCGCTGGGGGGATCGCCTCGGTTGGGAAAAACTGCTCAACAAGAAAAGCCTGACCTGGCGCAAGATCCCCGAAGTCGATCGCAATGATATGACAAGGGATAAGGCGCTGGCGGCAATGATCGAACGACCGACACTTGTAAAGCGCCCGGTCCTGGAGTCGAAAGAGTTCATCGCTGTCGGCTTTTCCGAAAAACGATTTGCGGAATTTCTGGAAAAACTCTAGCCGATTCGGCCGGTGATGTAGTCTTCGGTCAACTTGTGTTGTGGATTGGTGAAAATCTTGTTCGTTTCATCCACTTCCACCAACAACCCAAGGTGAAAGTACGCGACACGTCTGGAGACTCGTGCGGCCTGTTGCATTGAGTGTGTGACGATGACGATAGCGTAGTCATCTGACAGCTCGTCCATCAGATCTTCGATTTTTGCTGTCGCGATTGGATCCAGCGCCGAGCAAGGCTCGTCCATCAGGATAACTTCGGGGTCCACGGCAATGGTTCTGGCGATACACAGGCGCTGTTGCTGACCGCCCGACAAACCAGTGCCCGGATCGTCCATGCGATCAATAACTTCGGCCAGCAGCCCTGCTCGTTCCAGGCTGGTATGGACGATGTTGTCCAGTTCTGCGCGATCCGCGGCAAGACCGTGGATACGAGGTCCATAGGCAACGTTATCGTAGATGCTTTTGGGAAACGGATTCGGTTTTTGAAATACCATTCCAACTCGCGCACGCAACACCACCGGGTCGAGTTTCTTGTCGTAAATGTCTTGACCGTCGAGGCTGATGTTGCCTGTCACCTGTGCGATGTCGATCGAGTCATTCATGCGATTCAGGCACCGCAGAAATGTGGACTTGCCACAACCCGAAGGACCAATTAGTGCGATGACTTCCTTCTTGCCAATCTCCAGCGAGACGTCCTTAATCGCGTGATTAGAGCCGTAGTGCACATTGACATTCTCCGCCACGATGAACGGGTTCTCGCAATGAACGTCACCAACGGTCTTGCCAAGCTCGGTAATCTGGCCGGGAATCTCAACGACAGGCGTCTTGATTTCAGGTAGATCAGTCGCGCCAGCAGAATGCACGGTTTCAGTACCCGTGATCGGCGTGGGCTCATCTGTCGTCGTATCAGTCATAGGCATCATTGTCGTATAGCTACTTTGTAACCTCAATTTCAATTACCACTTTCTTTCCATGCGCTTGCGAATTATCACTGCCGCAAGGTTCATCAATAGGAGAAATCCGAGCAGAACCATAATGGCGGCCGAGGTGCGCTCCGCAAATGCTCGTTCCGGACTGTCAGCCCAAAGGTAGATCTGCACCGGAAGCGCCGTCGCCGGGTCCGAGAATCCGCCCGGCACATCCACGATAAACGCAACCATGCCAATCATCAGCAATGGCGCTGATTCACCGAGCGCCCTGCTCATGCCGATAATCGTTCCGGTCAACATGCCCGGCAGCGCCAGCGGCATTACGTGATGAAACACAACCTGCATCTCAGACGCTCCCAGACCGAATGCCGCCTCGCGGATCGATGGTGGAACCGCCTTAATTGCGGCGCGCGACGCAATAATGATGACCGGCAGTGTGAGTAGAGACAGTACCAGCCCGCCGACCAGCGGCGCGGACCTGGGCAATGACGCCCAGTTGATAAATACGGCCAAACCGAGCAGTCCGAATACGATGGACGGCACCGCGGCAAGGTTGTTGATATTGACCTCAATCAAATCCGACAGCCTGCTGCGAGGCGCGAACTCCTCCAGGTAAATTGCAGCCGCGACGCCGATCGGAAATGCCAGTACAACGGTCACCAGCAGCATATAGAACGAGCCCATCAAAGCGCCCCTGATCCCGGCCAGCTCCGGCTCACGAGAATCACCGTTGCTAATCAACTGTGTATTGAATTTCGTTTCGAGTCGGCCCGTTTCTTCGAGCTTGCGAATCCACGCGACCTGAGCATCTGATACCGGTCGTCTGTCGGCATCCAGCGTAGTATCGATATTGCCTTTGACAACCATGTCGACGTTTGACGACGCTAGCACCCAAATAGATTCCGTGGTGCCGATCAACCCCGGATCCTGTTCAACCATGTCGCGGATCTGGAAACCAGCGCCGATACTCAATAGTTTATTTAGTTCACGACGATCACTCCGCCCTGACACATCGGGGAATTCTTTGCGCAATGCTGTTCGTGCCAGACCGTCAAAATCGGCGTACGCAAAATCCGGCTCCCCATCCGGCGCGATAACTGACTCTGTGAATTCGACATCCAATTGAACAAAGGTCTGTACGAACGCCGACGACCCCTTGCCAAATAAATCGACGAAGAACACACCCAGGAACAGAATTCCGACGGTGGTCGCGACCATACCGGCCAGCTTGAAAATCCGTTCCTTCAAATATCGCGCCGCCAGGCCGGCTTCTACTTTTTCCCGTGTTGTCCGCTTGTTAGCCATCCGTCATCCCTACTCGTACTGCTCGCGATACTTGCGAACAACGTGCAAGCCAACAACGTTTAAAACCAGAGTCACGACGAACAGCATTAAACCAAGCGCAAACGCCGCTAACGTCTTGGCGCTGTCAAACTCCTGATCGCCAACCAGCAGCGTGACGATCTGGACTGTCACCGTGGTCACAGCTTCAAACGGATTCGCGGTTAGATTCGCCGCCAGACCGGCAGCCATTACGACGATCATCGTTTCGCCGATTGCTCTTGATACGGCAAGCAAAATTCCGCCGACAATGCCCGGTAACGCAGCAGGAATTATGACACGGAGCATCGTCTCCGAACGCGTGGAACCGAGACCAAGCGCTCCGTCTCGCATGGAGGTTGGTACTGAATTGATCGCGTCATCTGCAAGCGACGACACCAACGGAATAATCATGATCCCCATAACCAGGCCCGCCGCCAGCGCACTTTCTGAAGCGACTTCGAGGCCTAAGGATTCGCCGGTCCTGCGTATCCAGGGCGCTACCGTCAGCGCCGCGAAAAAGCCGTATACCACCGTCGGGATACCCGCAAGGATTTCCAGCAGCGGCTTTGCAGTGGCACGCACGCGCGGTGATGAATATTCCGCCAGGTAAATCGCCGTCATCAGGCCAACAGGTACCGAAACGAACATCGCTATGGCCGTAATCAGCATTGTGCCTGTGAACAAAGGTACAGCACCAAAGCTACCCGATGACCCGACCTGGTCCGCTCTAATCGCGGTTTGCGGACTCCAGTTCAAGCCAAACAGGAACTCTGTGATGGGCACTTCCCGAAAAAAGCGAATGGCTTCAAACAGCACCGAAAAAACGATGCCGATCGTCGTGAAGATCGCGATGCTGGACGCCGCGATCAACGCAACCATTACAATCCTCTCGACGCGATTGCGAGCACGAAACTCCGGACTGATTCGGCGCCACGCGATTGCACCACCCAGCCCAGCGAGACCGAGCGTCAAGACAGTCAGAATCTCTTGACTTTTCTCCATCAGGCCGAGGTAGCTCTCGGCCGCAGTCTCAAGTACGGGTGTCGAGTCACCGCTAATCGCATCGCCGGACGCGAGATTCTGGATATTGTTGATCAGTAAGTTGAGCTCGCCGCCAGGCAGCGTCTGCATACTCTCTGGCAGGCTCTTGACCAGCAGCATCAAGACAACTTTTGGTTCGAGCGTCACCCAGAGCAGTAACACCGTGAGTGCAGGCAGCAGGCACCAGATAGCCGTAAAGTATCCATAGTACCCGGGCAAGGAATGCAGCGATTTAACCTTCGCCGGTCCACCCGCTACCGCCATAGAACGCTCGCGACCGAAGTAGAATCCGGCGGTTCCGATAAGCGCGACTATCAACAAGAGCGTTGTACTTTGCATTAACTGTATCCAGCTTTAAGACTGCAAAAGGCGGCGACCTTTTCGAAGCCGCCGCCGTAGAGCAAGATTATTGAGCCTGTTATTGACTGGCCACTGTCAGCGGTGTCAGGTTTCGGACATTTGCAGCAACCTGGCCGCGTTCTTCTGTAGGCATCGGAATCAGACCGCGCTCGGACAGATAGCCGTCCTCACCCCAAGCGCGCTCGCTAGTGAACTCGCGCAGAAATCCTCGCAGGCCAGGAATAACATCTACATGCGCTGCCTTGACGTAGAAAAACAGCGGTCGAGAAACCGGGTACTCGCCATCGGCAATCGCATCGAATGTCGGTACGACGCCGTCAATCTCGGCACCCTTCACTTTCTCGGAATTCTGATCCAGAAAGCTAAAGCCGAAAATACCAAACGCGCTCGGGTTCGCCTCGAGCTTCTGCACAATCAGATTGTCATTCTCGCCGGCCTCAACAAATGCACCATCTTCACGAATCGTATGGCAGATAGACTTGTACTGGTCCTTGTCGGTGTCCTTCAGCGCCTTGATCCAAGCAATAGACTTGCAACCACCTTCCATCGCCAACTCAACAAACGCGTCACGCGTGCCTGAAGTCGGCGGTGGCCCCAATACTTCGATTCGGGTGGCCGGTAATGCCGGATTAACCTCATTCCAGGTTGTGTAGGGATTCTCAATCAACTCGCCAGCAGCTTCACCGGGCACCATTTTGGCCAGGGCCATAAAAATGTCGGCGCGTGATACAGACAAGCTCTCGCCCGAGTACGCGTTTGCAAAAACGATACCGTCGTAACCGATTCTGACCTCGACTATGTTGTCGATGCCGTTCGCTGCACACATCTCAACTTCCGATGCCTTGATCGCACGGGATGAATTCGTGATATCGGGGTAATCTACGCCGATGCCATCGCAGAACAGTTTCAGACCACCGCCCGAACCGGTCGATTCTACTTTAGGTGTTTTGAATTCGGTGCCACGACCAAATCGTTCCGCAACAACGGTTGAGAATGGATAGACCGTCGAAGATCCTACGATGTAAATGTAATCCCGGCTTGATTGAGCCACCGCGGTCGAACTAATTAGGGTACTGAAAACCAGGCCGATCGATCCAATCCACAAAGCACTTCTTTTAATCACCTAAATTCTCCGTCAGAGTGAGTAATATGGTGCAAAGCTTACTGATCGATTGTTACCGAATTGTTGCAAAAAACAGGCAATGGTGGTCCCATGTCGAGCACCTGAATTTAGGATTTTTTCTTTTAATTTCTTTGAGTTATAGGCGAAACTAAAAATTGGCTTCACTACCGGATAACCACCCCGAATCGCATCCGACGGTCACATTGCTCAAGCAACTACTGCGCTTGAGATCTATCACACCCGATGATGCGGGCTGCCAGGACATCTTGTCCCAGCGGCTACAACCGTTGGGCTTCGCTTGCGAGAAAATGCCATTCGGTGACGTCACGAATCTGTACGCACGGCGTGGCGATTCCGGTCCCGTGTTCTGTTTTGCCGGACATACCGATGTCGTACCACCGGGCGCTGACGATAAGTGGCAGAGCGACCCTTTCGAGCCTGTCATTCGCGACGGCGAGCTGTATGCCCGCGGCGCCGCCGATATGAAGGGCAGCCTCGCCGCTATGGTGGTCGCGACTGAGGAGTTTCTCGCCGAAAATGAAGAGCACGCCGGTAGTATTGCTTTCCTGATCACCAGCGACGAAGAAGGCCGTGCCCGGGATGGCACATTGCAGGTAATGAACACATTGCAGGCTCGCGAAGAACACATCGATTGGTGCGTGATCGGCGAGCCATCCAGCCACGAGGAACTTGGCGACATCGTGCGGATTGGTCGCCGTGGCTCGCTGAGTGGCATGCTGACGGTGACCGGCATCCAGGGTCATGTCGCCTACCCACAGCTCGCCGACAATCCGATCGGTCGTTTCGCGCCGATACTGGCCGAGCTGTATGCCATTGAATGGGACAGCGGCAATGACGCTTTTCCTCCGACCAGCTTTCAGTTCGTCGATATTCAGTCCGGCGTGGGCTTTCCGAATGTCACACCGGGCGAACTAACAGCGCGGTTTAATTTTCGATATTCAACCGTCTGGAATCATGAGTCACTACAGTCGAAGGTTGAATCAATTTTCGACAGCCACGAAATTGGCTACGAATTGCGTTGGCACCTGTCCGGAAAACCGTTCCTGACTGAGCCTGGCGCACTGATCGATGCTGTTGCCACAGCGGTTCAGGAGCATCGCGGATCGGCACCAGAACTTTCCACCGGCGGTGGCACTTCAGACGGTCGCTTTATCGCACCTGCCGGTACCGATGTTGTTGAGTTAGGGCCAATAAACGCATCAATCCACAAGATTGACGAACACGTGCGCGTTGCCGATCTCGTCGAGCTAACGTCGATGTACCGCCGCATACTTGAATTGATGCTGCTGTCAGATTAGCTGCGGGGTGCGTGCAGGTTGTTCCAGAAGCCAACCGCCGCAAGGCCAATGACGGAAACGAGCACCCACGCCGGCATCGACAGACCCAGCAAAGACCAATCGACTTCGGCGCACTCGCCGGATCCGGTAAACACCATTTTCAGGGCGTCGGCGAACGGAAAATTGTCCAGCATGTAGCCAAGACCCGGACCACACGATGGCACCTTGTCAGGTGGCAGGCTTTGCAGCCAGACATGACGACCGGCAACGACGATGCCGCCCGCCGCGGCCAAGCCAAGGAAGCCCAGGTAAATGCGCTTCGCCCAACCCGCGCCAGGATCGTGAATTGCCAGCAGCAGGAACGCGATGCCGATGCCGATTACCGATATACGTTGAAACACGCAAAGCGGACAGGGATCCATGAACAGCTTGTGTTCTGCGTACAGCGCGAAAGCCATCATGCCCGCACAGACCAGGAATGCTGCGAGATTAAGGACTCGCCTCGAAGGTAGCTTCATACTTACTCGTTGTTTTCGAGCTCAGATGCCTCGGAGATTCCAGTATGCCGTACGTCGCGGCCTTGCACCATATAGATAACATATTCGCAAATGTTCTTTGAGTGGTCGCCGATACGCTCCAGCGATCGGGCGGCCCAGGTGACGTTCATGACGCGTTTGATGCTGCGTGGATCTTCCATCATGAAAGTAATGCACTGGCGCTGAATCGTTTCGTATTCCTCGTCAACTTGCTCATCCTCGCGAACCACTTCAAATGACTCATCGACATCAAGCCGTGCAAAAGCATTCATCGCATCGCGCAACATGTGCAAGACGTGATTGCCAAGTGTCTTGAGCTCGCGGTAAGAATTGGAAGGGCGATCCATAGCCGCCAGTCTCGAGGCGAGAAAACCGATCTTCTCCGCTTCGTCGCCGATCCGTTCGAGATCGGTAATTGTCTTGATAATGGCAACGATCAGCCGCAGGTCGCCAGCAGCCGGAGCGCGCGTGGCGAGTATGCGACTGCACTCCTCGTCAATACTGACTTCCAGGTCGTTAACCTTGTAGTCGTCGTTAGCGACTTGTAATCCGAGCTCGCTGTCGCCGGAAACGAGCGCTGCGATCGCTTTGGACAACTGCGACTCAACCAATCCTCCCATCGTGAGAACTTGGCTGCGCAGGTCTTCGATTTCCTGATTAAAGCGCCGCGAAATGTGATCTGACAGGTCTGACGTTTGCATATTTTCTTAACCTCGAACTCTTTTTTAGCCTACTTCCATTTCCACTGCATGTCGATCATCAAACGGTCATAATCGCTGGACGAGCCACTGGCCAAATCAATGTCGTTGATGAAATATTGAGCACCGACCGTCCAGTTCTTATTGACACCCCAATTGACCTGTAGCCAATGACCCTTGCTGTCGGTGCCTCCGCCGCCAAAATCCGAGTCGGTGACCAGGCCTAGCATCGAGTCGGCTTCCTTCTCCGAGTAGTAGTAAGAGAATTGCCACTGGCCACGATCTTTTGCCTGACCGACCTTCGCGCCCAACGTCCAACCCGTATCCTCTTCGGATACGTCACCGTTGGTCACAAAATCGCCGTACAGCGTTACAGGGATATCGCCTAGTTCGAACTTTGCTTCGGCGAAAACTTCTGTCAGCAAGTAATCGTAGGCGTATACGCAGTCAACATCCGCCACCGTGCCGCAAGGTAACCCTCCCGGCCCAACCGCGGTATTGCCGAAGAAATCATCCGGGTCGCTGGGATCACCAAATGTCGTCGCTTTACCAGCCGCCTCTATCGAGTAGTAGCTGACGCCGCCCATCAGGTTCAAGCCACCCAGGCTCCCGGTCATGCCGATTTGGCCGCCCCAAGCAAAGCTGTCGTTGGATTTCTTGCTGTCACTTTCCAGATACGAGCCGAAAGCATTCGCAAAGATAAGATCGCCTTTGTACTTGAAAGCCAGCCCTTCAGGCGTCCAGTCGCCGTCCCACATTAACGACGTGCCGCCCGGCCTGGTCAGCGGATTCTTGTATTTGCCCGCAATCAGATGCAGTCCATCGATAACTTCCCAGTCGGCATAGGCAAGGTTCAGGGCTACGCTTTTCGACGAACCACCGCCGCCCAGCGTCTGGTTGGTCGATACCGGATCATCACCACCGGTCGCCAGACCAAATCCAATCTCAGTTCTGTCAGAGACCTGAGCCTTGATGTTGGTGCGCGCTCGAATTCGATTGCGCTGTCTTGTCTGACTCCCCTCAACACCGATGCTTTCGTAGCGATACCTGAAATCGCCATCGAGCTTTACACGATCCGACCAGCCTTCCTCGGCTGCGGTCAGGTCCATGGCTTTGACTTCCGCAACGCTGGTTTCAACATCAGCGATGCTGGACGCAACCTCACCCTGAGACTGTTTTAGCGTAGCGTTTTCGGCTTCGAGCTGATCGAGTCGTTGCGACATCAGCACAAGTTGCTCGCGTAGCTCAGCTATTTCTGCATCGGTTACCGCTTCGGCAGTGTCCGGTGCCACAACAAACAGGCCGCACATAGCCATCAAAAAGACCTTCTTCATCTTCTGTTATCCGTCGATTAAGGGAGTGTTTCCGTTAAGTTAAGGATAGGCTATTTCGGGAATGTGACAGAAGTATTGCAGTTATGTGACAGAGAGTCTGGATAGCGGAAAATGGCAGCGGAATTCGCTGCCATTGCCAGGCTCGCTGTTTATAAACAGCTCGCCGTCGTGGCGTTCTACAGCGTGCTTGACGATAGCCAGCCCGAGGCCGAAGCCACCTTCGCCACGCGCACGCCCACGATCCACACGAAAAAACCGCTCGGTCAGCCGGGCAATGTGTTCTTCAGCAATCCCTTCGCCATTGTCTCTGACGATCAGGTCACCGCCAGCCTCATCGCTGCGCCAGGTAATTTCGATCTGGCCGCCGGCAGGCGTGTGGCGCACTGCGTTCGACACCAGATTGTGCAACACAGAATCCATCTCACTTTCAGAACCGAGTAGTTTCGTTGTCGACTCAACGTTTGTGACTATCGTCGGTACGTTGATGCCCGACGCGAAGGCCTCCTGGGTCGTCGCCATGAGAACACCGAGATCGACCTCCAGATCCATCGCGGCTTTGCTGTCTCCTTCAAGCTGGGAAAGCTCCAGCAGGTCGCTAAGGATCGCCGTCATCCGCCTGGCTTGTCCCTGCATCTGCGTAAGTGGCTGTCGAAGATCGTCCGGCAAACTTTCATCTTCTCCGAAACTCTCCAGATAACCGCTGATGACTGTCAGCGGCGACCGCAATTCATGCGACGCGTTCGCTACAAAATCGCGCCGAATCTTGTTCAACACAATTCGTTCAGTTACGTCTCGAATCAGAACCAGTTTTTGAGCTGCGCCATAAGGCACAACTCTGCAATTGAGCCATTCGTTCTCGTTCAGGGGAGACAGTATGTCTGCCGTCCGGGTCGCATCGTCTTCGAGCAACAGCTTCGTCAACGCAGGATCACGGAGAATGTTATCCAGTCTCTGACCCCGGTCTTTCTTTCGCTTGAGGCCCACCAGACGCTTCGCCGCTTTGTTACACGTTACGATTTCATTCTGCCCGTCAATGACTACGGCGCCGTCCGGCAATGCATTCGCCGATTTCTGGATTTCCTTTATGAGGCGCCTGTGTTGCTTTTTGTAGTCATCACCGCGATCGCTTTCGTACTTGTAGCGCGAGAATATTTGCTGCCAGATACCTTCGCCATAACCGATAGCGTCAAGTTCGCTGTCGTGCAATGCACGTTCAAATCGAATCAGGTTTCTGATCTGAACCGCAAGAATCAGCAAGGCTGCGACGAGCAGCCCCAAAACAAACTCTCCATAGAACCAACCGATCAAGCCACCGACCAACAATACAGTCAGGATGCCAAGGACGAATTTTCGACCCGCGACAGTCACTGCGCCGAAAAACGGTAGCCGGCGCCGCGAATCGTTTGAATGTAGCCATCCGCTGATTCGGCTGTCAGCGCCTTGCGCAAACGTCGCACATGCACATCGACGGTCCGCTCCTCAACATAGACATTCGCCCCCCAAACTCGATCAAGTAGCTGCGACCGACTGTAAACGCGGTCCGGGTGCGTCATCAGAAACCGCAGCATGCGAAACTCTGTTGGGCCTAGCCGAATTTCGTTGCCATTCGCCCGTACCCGATGGCCAGCAAGGTCGAGCTCAAGATTGCCGGCGCTAACTGTCCCATCGGACGAGTCAACGCTACGTCGCAAGACGGCTTTGATTCGCGCAACCAGCTCACGCGGTGAAAACGGCTTCGTTACATAGTCATCAGCGCCGCCTTCCAGGCCTGACACCTTGTCGAATTCATCAGTTCGCGCCGTCAGCATGATAATCGCCAGATCGTCATAAGCAGCATCGCGTTTTAACATTCGAGTAAGCTCAAGCCCGCTCATATCGGGCAGCATCCAGTCAACGAGGGCAAGGTCAGGCCGTTCATTCGCGAGAACCTCCCGGGCTGAATGACAATTCTCTGCCTCGAAAGTCTGGTACCCGGCTCTGCCAAGGTGAAATGCAATCATTTCCCGAATGGGCGCTTCGTCTTCAACTATGAGAATTTTGGTTGCCGTCATTTTATTTTGGCACCGCTACCAAGCAAGTCAGTAAAGCTGCGCATTACAACAGCACTATATTACAAATCTATTACGAATTCGGTGCAGGAGGCTCGGCGACCTTGTCGCGCAGGTAAGCCGGTTGCAGGTCGGCGGCCGGCTGAGACCCGCTTAGCTGCCGCGCATTCTCTCCGAGCGGCAGCAAGTACTTTGCACTTGGAAACAGAACGCCTGCATGTGTCGCGAGCAATCCTGCATTGCTCGCTGCGAGACCCGGGTAGCGATTCCAGCCGTCGCCGGCTGTGACAATCGACTCGCCGGACAATGACTGCAGTTCTTCAATAGGACTCTGATCGCTGATCCGTTCCGGAAACAATGCCATTGGTCGGTCATTATCGGCTCTTGCAAAAACGCCGAGGTAAACCTCGGCCATGTGAGCGTCTTGTGTGACTGCTACATACTGGTCGGAGCCAAGCGCGAATACTTCGGCAGCGACAGCCGCAAGAGACGATACCGGCACTACTCCAAGACCAGAACCGTGTGCCAGACCTTGGGCTACTGATGCCGCTATGCGCATACCGATAAACGAGCCCGGCCCGTTTCCGAGCACAATCGCATCAAGATCACTAAGCTTTACATCCGACTCTTCCAGCAGGGACCGGATCATCGGCACCAACAGTCGCGTATGCTCGCGAGGCTGCTCTTCATGTCGCTCCCACAGCTCACCCTCATAGGCCAGAGCGACCGAACACGCGATAGACGATGTATCAAGTGCGAGCAACTTCATGCAATTGCCTTCTTCTGGTCGTGGCGCACGAAAAACTTCGCAACTTCATCGATAGAGGTCGTCGAAGGCATAGGTTCAAAGCTTTTCAAAAACGTGCGTCCGTAGCTCTTGGACGTAATTCGCGGATCGCAAAGCACTATGACGCCATAGTCATTGGGATCGCGCAGCAAGCGGCCTGCGCCTTGTTTCATTGCCAGCACTGCCTGCGGCAGCTGATGCTGTGAGAATCCGTTGCCGCCTTCACGACGGATGTATTCGAGCCTGGCCATCATCATCGGGTCGGCCGGCGAACCGAACGGCAATTTGTCTATCGCAACCACCGACAACGCCTGACCGCGCACATCCACGCCTTCCCAAAACGTACCGGTGCCCAGTAACACGGCGTCGCCCTGTTCGCGAAAACGACGCAGCAATTCGTCACGCGGAACCTTGCCTTGCACCAGCAGCGTTCGGCCTGCAAGCACCTTCTTGTTCGTTTCGAACCACTTGGCGGCGTTGTTCAGTGCCCGGTGGCTGGTAAACAGGCAAAACATGCCGCCATCCGTCATTTTCAGCAGTGGCGCCAGCGACTCCATCACCGCGCTCGTGTGCAGAGGATTCGACGGTTCCGGCAAGTCCGGCGGCAGGTAGACCAGGCCGTTTTCGGCAACGGCATAGGGGCTTGGAAAGGTCAGCGCTGTTGTTCCGCCCAGCCCCATGCGTGACAGGAAATGCGAAAAGTCCTCGCCAACGGCCAGCGTCGCCGAGGTAAATATCCAGGCTTGCTGCGGATTGTTGATCATGCCACTCAAGATCGCGGACACATCCAGCGGCGTAAGATTCAGACGCAGACTGCGCGGGTGAATTTCCAGCCAGCGCAAGCCGTCCCAGGACTCATCGTTCGAAAGCAAAGCCAGCCGCTCTATGACACTAACCACCTGCTGATGCAGCTGCTCTATTTCCATCGACGCGTCTGCGAGATCCAGAAGCGCCTCTTGCATATCGCCGAGCGCGAGCCGCAGGTCGCTAATCGCCTCACGGATATCGGGCAATACCTCAGAGAGTTGGTGCTTGCCTTCTTTCTTTGGAGCGTTGGCTCTCAGTGCCCGAATCGAATTATCCATTTTGTCGATTCGTCGTTGTAGCTCAGGCTGACCAAATGAGATGGTCTCCGCGCGGATCTCTTCAACCAGCCGCTCCAGCTCCCGGCTGCCCAGGCCGACCCCGAAGAACTGCACTGCAAGATCTGGTATCTGGTGAGCCTCATCCAGAATAATGGCCTCCGCACCAGGCAGGAACTCGACAAAGCCTTCTTCCTTCATCGCGAGATCGGCGAGTAACAAGTGATGATTCACGACGACCAGGTCCGCTTCCTGCGCCGCGCGTCGCGCCTTGACGACGTGGCAGTTCGAATACTCTGGACATTTCTGGCCAAGGCAATTGTCGACCGTTGAGGTGACAGCGGGCCAGATGTACGAGTCTTCAGCGACGTCGGTCAGTTCCGCCTTGTCGCCGCTGCTGGTTCGGTGCCGCCATTCCCGCACTTCCCGTAGATCGGCCAACAATGACGGCGACACGTCCGTCGCCTGGTCGAGCCGATGAACGCAAAGGTAATTGGCGCGGCCCTTCAACAACGCCGTTTCCATCGGTCGCCCGACTGCTTTGGCGATTAATGGCAAGTCCCGGTGATACAGCTGGTCCTGCAAAGCCTTAGTGCCGGTCGAAATAATGGTTTTACGGCCACTCAGCATGGCCGGCAGCAAGTAAGCAAAAGTCTTGCCGGTACCGGTGCCCGCCTCGACGACCAGCTTGTCCAGGTTGGCGATCGCCTCGGCCACCGATTCGGCCATCCAGGCCTGCCCGGCCCGCGGTTGGAATCCGGGTAAGTACGATTCGAGGGGGCTGTTATCGCCGAAAAATTCTGCAAGCTGAGTCACGGCGCAAAGAGTACACGGATTGGCACGAAAAATGATCTGAGATA
>JBPCXZ010000112.1:0-2686 GCA_051008055.1 Woeseiaceae bacterium | reverse complement strand
CGAGTAGTGATTCTGTTTCAGGAAGGATCTGGTCGATGTAGAAGCGAGCGACCTTCAGTTTGGTGTCGTAGAACTTGCCGCTCTTGCCTTGCGCTGCTTCCAGTGTTTTCACCCACATGCAGCCGATGATCGCGAGTGAGAACAAGCGGAGGTAGTGAGTTGCTACTCCACGAACTGCTGCGTCGTCGGACTCGTGTCGCTCTTTGATCCACGCGGTCGCATCGATTACTCGTTGCATGGCTTCCGCAACTTTAGGTGCGTCCTGATTGTTGGCATAAGCCAGCCACTCAGCCAGGAAACGATCAGTAAACTCGCCGGTCGCACCAGTTAGTTTTCGAGATACTAGATCCAGCGCCTGAACTTCGTTGGTGCCTTCGTAAATCGGTGTGATGCGACAGTCGCGAACCAGCTGTTCCATGCCGTACTCAGCGACAAAACCGTGGCCGCCAAAAATTTGCTGCGCCGATAACGTCGCTTCCATGCCGAGATCAGTGAAGAATGACTTCATGACAGGGGTCATCAGTGCGACCAGGTTTTTCGCATCAGTTGCAATAGCTGGATCGTCGGATTTCTCCATGATGTCAGCGTGCAATACCGAATAAACGGCAAGGGCGCGACAGCCTTCAACCTGTGAACGTATCTTGAGCAGTTGCCGTTTCATTTCCGGCTGATAAATGATCGGGTCGGCCGCTTTGCTATCGTCAGGTCTTGGCGCTGGTGCCTTACTTTGCAATCGATCTTGAGCGTAGGCGAGGGCGTTTTGATACGCAATATCGGAAATACCCAGCCCCTGCATTGCGACGGTCATGCGCTCGATGTTCATCATTTTGAACATCGCCGCGAGGCCGCGGTTCTCTTCGCCGATGAGATAGCCGCTTGCTTCGTCAAAGTTCAGCGCGCAGGTTGCCGAACCCTTTATGCCCATTTTGTGTTCGATCGAAGCAGTGACGACACCATTGCGTTCGCCGATCGAACTGTCATCGTTTACGAGATACTTAGGCACCAGAAATAAGCTGATGCCGCGGGTCCCTGCCGGCGCGCCTTCAATGCGTGCGATGACAAGATGCAGGATGTTTTCGGTGAGGTCATGATCGCCGGAGGTTATGAAAATCTTCGAGCCTGTAATCTTGTAGGTTCCGTTGTCCGAAGGAACTGCCTTGGTATTGAGCAGGCCCAGGTCGGTACCGCAATGCGGTTCCGTCAGGCACATCGTTCCTGACCAGACTCCTTCGACCATTTTCGGCAGATAACGCGCGCGAATTTCTTCTGAGGCTGTGTTGTCGAGCAGGTGATAAGCGCCGCGACTCAGTTCGGAGTAAAGCTTGAACGCGAGATTGGTCGCTCCCAGTATTTCATCGATTAGTACATGCAGAACCTTGGGCAAACCCTGGCCACCGTGGTCGGGGTTCGAATCGATGCCAGTCCAACCGTTTTCAATGAATTGGGTATAGGCTTCCTTGAAGCCAGGAGGCGTCGTGACCTCGCCATTGGCATGTTTCGCACCATGCTCGTCGCCGATCTGGTTGATCGGCAGTAGTTCGGTGCTGGCGAATTTTCCGGCCTCTTCGAGGATGGCTGCAAACAGGTCTTCATCGACCTCTTCGTTGCCGGGGAGGTTCTTGAGTTGTTCTAGGCCGATAAATTCGGTCAGCAGGAACATCATGTCTTTAATTGGGGCGTCGTACTTCATCTTCTTATCAGTTGCGTAGCGGTGAGCCGTTCTCGAGCATGAACTTGATGCGAGCGTGAGTCTCGTCGGTTTGGCCCAGTGTTGTGAATGCCTTGCGCTCCAGGGCGAAAAGGTCATTCTCGTTCAGCTCGGTGCCCGCATCAATATCCCCGCCGGTAACAATCATGGCAATTTGGGTACCGGTCGTGACGTCGTGCGGCGTCAGGTAGCCCTTGGCATGCGTTTTTTCAAGCCAGGCAATCATTTCGGCCCATACGTCGCGGCCAGGCATCGCAATCTTGCCACGCTTCTCCACAGTGTAGGAATCAGCCATGGATAGCGCTACTTCAGTTGCGGTCGCCAGCAATCGATCACGATTCATGATGTAGCTGTCTACACCGGTGCGGAACATGGCCAGTTCCTCAGCGATTAGCGGTGACGTCGCTGTTTTGCCGTAGCCGATATTCATGAATGCACTCCATGCGCCCTTGGTCACATCGCCTTCTTTCTCCACCCAGCGATACAGCATCTCTTTCACGCCACCACCACCGGGTACGACGCCAACCAGTGTCTCGACGAGACCCGTGACCGAATTGGCGTGATAGACGATTTTGTCGGTGTGCAGCAATACTTCGAATCCGCCGCCCATCGACAAACCCGACGGTGCGGCGACGACCGGGATCGGCGCATAACGCATACTCATCAGCGTCTGCTGGTAGTGGTTCAGGAAGTTGTCGAGGCCTTCCATGTCCTTGTTTGCGACAAACCCCAGAATACTTTGCAGATCTGCACCACAGGAGAAGTGTTGAGCGTCGTTATGAATCACAAGCGTGCGCATGTTGTCCGACGCATGGGCGACGGCTGCTTCCATCAACTGCAACGACTGCGGGCCAAGTGCATTGGCCTTGCTGTGAAACTCGATCAGGCCCACTTCGTCACCGATGTCGAAATAGCTGGCGGCTTCATTTTCTTCGATCGCTTTGAGTGTGCGGCGTTTCTCGGTGAAGCGGATGACGC
>JBPCXZ010000111.1:0-10441 GCA_051008055.1 Woeseiaceae bacterium | reverse complement strand
CAAAACGTTGCACGATGATTCGTGATCGGGCTATGCCATAGCTTGCGGAATCTTCACTGACAATTCGTTCGTAGTCCTTAGCTCGCGCACGCGCTTCGGAGATGCGTTCTGTCGAAACCGGGTGGGTGCGCAGGAATTCCGGAATTCGCGAGTCCGGCGAAGATGTGTCCTGACGGGACATGACCTCGAAGAATGATGCCATGCCGTACGCGTCAAAACCCGCATCAGTCAGTGCCTGAATGCCAATACGATCGGCCTCATACTCATTGCTGCGCGTGAAGTTAATTTGCTGTTGCGCCGCAGTGCCTTGCGACACGGCCAGGCCAGCCTGGACAACGTCGCTGTCACCACCGGCGGCGCCGAGCACCATCGCGCCAAGCATCAGCGCTGTCGACAGCATGCTCTGGCGGGAGCTGGCATGAATCGCACGCGCGATATGTCGTTGCGTCACATGGGCTACCTCGTGGGCAATTACGCCGGCGAGTTCGCCCTCGTTGCGGGATGCCTCGATCAGGCCAGTGTGCACGCCGATGTAGCCACCAGGCAGGGCAAAAGCATTGATTCGGTAGTCGTCAACGACGAAAAACGTGAACTCGTGATCGCCATCATTGGACTGCACCGCAATTCGATGGCCGATTTCATTAATGTACTCAGCGATCTGCGGGTCTTCGACGACCATACCGCTGCGGCGAATATCGCGCATGATCGCTCGCCCGATCTGAGCTTCAGTAGATTTTGAAAGTAGGGCATCTGCCGGGCTGCCCATATCAGGCAGGTTTATATCATCGGCGTTGGCGCCAACGGCAATAACCGTGAGCATCAGCAATGCTCCGGTCGCAAATCGCTTGGCAGATTTGATGATGCTTGTGATCAAGAATGTGGTCTCAATTCGGGTTCCTATACAATCCGACCGTTACGCCGGCGGACTGTTCCACATGATAACGGTTGTTGCGATTGCTCAGACGATACTTCATTACATAAGCTGTTGAATAAGAAGTGATTATCGGCAGTTAGTCTGACAATGCAAGTACGGCCTCGTAGACGCTGTCGGCATGGCCCTTTACTTTTACCTTGCGCCACTCGCCGCGAAGCTTGCCATCAGCCGAAATCAGGAATGTGCTGCGAACCACCCCCATGAATTTGCGCCCATACATGTTTTTTTCCTGGATCACATCGAACTTCTTGCATATTTTCTCGTCGGGGTCCGAGATTAGCTCAAACGGAAATCCCTGCTTGGCCTTAAACTTTTCATGCGATGCAATGCTGTCGCGCGAAACGCCGAATATGACAGTGTTTTTGCGTTTGAATTTCGCGTGAAGCGCGCTGAAGTCACGACCTTCCTGAGTGCACCCGGGGGTGCTGTCCTTGGGGTAGAAATACAAGACGACGTTTTTGCCGCGCAAATCCTTCAATCGCATGGTCTGGTCGCCAGTAGTTGGTGCCGAGAAGTCAGCAACCACTCTGTTTAGTGTCGGTCCGCTCATTTTAGTCCCTCTGTTCTGGCCGGATAGTCAGGCTTTGACGGGCTCCAGGAGCGCGTCCAGGTTTAGTCTGTCGCATAACTCCATGAAATCGTCGCGCAATTGCGAAATAGACTCACCAGACTGGATGTTAACGGCCATTTGCACAGAAAACATCTGCGCGCCGGTGTGTGCGGCCGCATATCGGCGGGTCGCGACATCCGCGATCTCAATATTCCGAGAAGCAAAAAAGTCAGCCAGGTTGAATACAATCCCCTGTTGATCGAGGCTAACAACGTCAACCGCGTAGGGCATGCAATCTTCTTGCGGAGAACGCGAGTCTGTCTTGCGAATGGAAATGGATAAGCTGTCCGAAGTGAGCTTGTCGAGGGCGGAATCGAGGCGGCTCAGCGTATGCCAGTTTCCCGAAACGAGCATCAGTACGGCAAATTCTGCACCGAGGGTCGTCATGCGACTTTCTTCGATATTGCCACCGCTAGCCAGGATCACTTTGGTGATGTCCTGCACCACGCCTGTTCGGTTGCTACCAATAGCTGATAAAACAATAAGTTGCGACATATATAAAGAATTAACCTTAAATCTGGAATTGGGCTTATTTTGGCGCCTTGCCAGCACCGGACATGAACAGTAACATCGCGCCCTTATTTAAGGCGAGGACAACTCGTGTTCAAAGGTTCCTTGGTCGCTTTGGTGACTCCGTTTAACTCGCAAGATCGCGTTGACTACGCCGCGCTTGCAGATCTCATCGAATTTCATGTTCGAGAGGGTAGCGACGGTCTGGTAATAGCGGGAACGACGGGTGAAGCGGCAACGCTCAGTCGCGACGAACACGTCGAGTTGATTGAACGTGCAGTTGAGCTGGTTGCGGGAAGACTTCCAGTTATTGCTGGTACCGGTTCGAACTCGACTGCACAGACGGCGGACCTGTCGTTGGCTGTCGGTGGTTCGGGAATCGATGCATACCTACTGGTCGTGCCGTATTACAACAAACCCGTACAAGAAGGTATGTACCGGCACTTTGCGTCGATCGCAGATGCGGTCGATAAGCCGGTGGTTTTATACAACGTGCCGGGCCGTACGGTTGCAGACATGTTGCCCGACACTGTTGGACGTCTCGCGGCGCACGAAAATATTGTTGGCATCAAAGAGGCGACCGGCGATATCGAACGTCTCAAAGCGATCCGGGACGTTGTCGACGACGACTTCAGACTACTTAGTGGCGACGATTTTACGGTGCTGCCATTTATCGCCGAGGGTGGTCATGGCGTGGTGACGGTCAGTGGCAATGTGGTACCGGCGGCCATGGCAAAATTGTGTGAATTGGCTAGTAGCGGTGAGATAGGCGCGGCGAAAGCGTTGGACGATTCACTGCAGCCTCTGAACTCTGCCTTGTTCATTGAATCTAATCCAATACCGGTAAAATGGGCTTTAGGACAGATGGGATTGATATCACCAAGGGTGCGACTACCGATGACAGAACATGATGCTCGGCATCACGACAATATGCGTGCCGCACTGGCGACAGCCGGTGTCACGCTGGAGGATGCTGCGTGACTAAATTTGGACGTATTGTGCTTGTCGCGTCGGCGGCACTGCTTAGTGCTTGCGGTGGGTCGAAAGACCTGACTTGTGATGAGGTTCAGTATTATCAGACTGCAGAGCTTACCAAGCGCGTTGAGGCGCCTGAAGGCTTGGATCAACTTGACCAGGGCAATGAGATGGCGATGCCAAAGGCGTCACCGCGGCCGCCTCGGGAGCCGGGACAGCCTTGTTTCGATCGGCCGCCCCAGATCAAATTAGGTGACTGAGTAATTCGTATTCGGAGAGGTGGCTGAGTGGCTTAAGGCGCTCGCTTGGAAAGCGAGTGTACGTTTGTAGCGTACCGCGGGTTCGAATCCCGCCCTCTCCGCCATTACGAATGACGATGAGATCGGCTCTTCGATTTATTCTTGGCCGGTGGTCAATTTCGCCGCGTAACACCGATCCAGAATATCCCACACAGCAGTTACGGCGGCTTGGTTGCGTTCTTCTTCTGGGAGATTGTCGACTTGGTCAAATAGGTATTCGTTGGACGTGCTACCACAGCTAATGGCCGCGTCCCGAAGAGTTTCTGTGGTCTTGGTGGTTGCCGAGTCGGCGCTGTCAGGGACGTGATCAAGGCCATCTTCCGTTTCTCTGAGCGATTTCCATACCCACGCATCTTTGATGCCTGCAATGTACATATGATTGAACACTTCTGGTTCGGGGTAGCCATCGGCGCTAACCGCGTTCAGCCCATCGACAGTAGTGATTTTCCAATCGCTAGCGTGATGCAATGTGTTAGCGGCCAGTATCAGCAGTGCCGCTGATGCGACGATCTTGGTGGTTCTGTCCATAGCTGCAATAACCTACTCAGATTGACCTATTCAATGTCGCACACGTTCAATGTCGCACACGGCGCTCGTCTCGCGAGGTACCGCTAATCTTCAATTTCGAAGGTCAGCCCGGCGTTGGTGATCAGTCGCTCTCGCAGAACCGGGCCCATCGCGGATGCGGGAGTCCAACAGCCGCCGCCGATTTGCAGATCATTTTTCGCAAGGCAAATGGCGCTTTCGCTAAGCATCTTGCTGGTCGAACCATAGCCGGGATCGCGATCGCCAGTGACGGTGGCCTGCAGCTTCGATCCATCCTTAAGTTCGCCGATCAGCAGCATTTTGAAGAATCCGCGTTCTCTGTTCTCCTTACTGGGTCCCTCTCCGGGAGCCGGTAGCAAGGATTCAATGATCAATTTGCGGCTGAGGTCGAACGAAGCGGCAAGGAAGAACGCGCCTAGCCCGGCTGTCATGCTCTTGGCTTTCAGCCACCCTCGGGTCCCGCGGCCGGTCGAAACGGACTCGTTGTAGCGAAAGTCCTTGCCCCAGGCATAGTCCAGCAAGGCATTGCTGCGCCGGACGACTCGCATATTAATGGCGCCCATGATGAACGGTGCTGTCCAGACCTCGCCGAGATCATTCCAGCGTGAACTTCGCTGGTTCCAACCGTCAGGTCCTTCACGCTGACCCTCTGGATTCAGGCTGTAAGGTTGCGCGAGGATTTTGGCGACGGCCCGATCGTTTTTCGCCTCGCGCATGGAATTGATTCCGCTGGCGATGGTGCCGCCGCTACCGCCACCACGCATTGCACGAACAATTAACTCGACTCGCTTGCAGGGTTCTCCCTGTCTGTCGATGGCTTGCTCCTGCAAGAACTGCACGCCGAGATCCGAAGGAATCGAATCGAAGCCGCAGCTGTGAACTATTCTTGCGCCTGATCGCTCTGCGGTGGATTGATTTCGGTCAATGACGCGGCGCATCCATTGAACCTCGCCGGCAAGATCGCAATAGTGCGTGCCGTGTTCGGCACAAGCATCGACCAGCAGGTCACCATATAGCGCATAAGGTCCGACTGTCGTGAGTACCACTGTTGTTGCCTGCGCCAGGGTGGCCATGGATTCAGCATCATGGCTGTCGGCGATCAGGATATCGGGCGTTTTCTCGTCGGCAGATAATTCTGCGAGCATTTTTTCCAGTTTCGGCCGGTTGCGGCCTGCGACAGCCCAGACAACGTCCTTGCCGGTGCGCTGCAGGAAGTATTCGACGACCAGCTTGCCCGTAAATCCGCTTGCGCCCCATATGATTACGTCGTATTGGCGGTTAACTGTCTCAGTATTTGCGTTCATTGGCACAGACTAGAACGCCAGATTCGTTGATACAACTACTACTCATCCGGCCAGACTGCAGTTTGCTGGCATAGCTCCAGTTGCCGCTGAGTTATCTTCGGCCAAGGCGGGTGTCTCGATCAAAAGCCAGACAAGCGAAGTGAGGCGGAAGACAGCTTGACCGACCAATGAACGTAAGCCGACGTTTTGGTGACCTGGATCAAATAATCGCAATAAAGTCAGGCCTTCGTCAGAACTTCATCAGGCTGATCTGGTCATTCTCTTGCAGTCTGGTGGCTAATGGTTCGCGTGGAGATGTGATGATGAAAAGTAAGGGAATACTTGTGGTGCTCGGTGTGCTGGCTTGTCTGTTTGGTTGTGGTGGCAGCGGCAATGGCGGTATCACACAGCAAGGAGGTGCTGGCGGGCCAGCCGCAGGCGCGATCTGGCAGGCGCTGACGCCAATGCCGACTGCGCGACTTGAATTTGCCACAGCCAGTGCCGAGGGCCTGATCTATGTTATCGGTGGCCGTGACTCTGCGGTGCCGGTAACCCCGAAACCACTGCTGGCAACCGTTGACGTGTACGACAGGGCAAGCGACACGTGGAGCTCAGCGCCAGATTTGCCTATCGCCCTGGCCGGTCTGATGGCGGTCGGTGTTGATGACAAGATCTATGTCATGGGCGGCGAACAGACTGATGCGATGGTGAGCAAGGCGTTGTTTGAGTTTGATCCGGCAACCCAAATTTGGCGACAACTGGCCGATCTGCCGTTGGCCAGCCATTTCTCGGCACATGCCGCTGTTGCGGGGCAGATTTTCGTCGCCGGTGGCGCAAACGCCGGATTCCAGGTTGCCGATCTATACCGCTACGATCTGGCAACCGATACCTGGACAGTAGGCGCTCCTATGGGCAATCCTCGAGAGGGTGCTCGCGGTGTGAATATGAACGGGCAATTTCTTGTTCATGGCGGCAAGACAGCTACCCACGCCCAGGATGCAGGCTATCGCCGCGTTCTCGAAAGTTACGAACCGATAACTGACATCTGGACGTCTGTCGAGCCCGGCGAACCCCGCGGTGATTTCGGAATCGCTGCGTTCGATGGCCTGGCCTTCATGTTTGGTGGCAGCAATGTCGCGAGGACGCTGGATTGGGTGCACGCCTACGATCCCGTGGCTGATACGTGGATAACAAAAACGGCGTTGCCCAAGGAGTTGGGTTTCACCGCAGCCGAAGTTTCCGGCGACGAGATCCTTGTCTTCTCCGCAGAAGACACTTTCTCGTACCGTCCGGCAAATGACCCCTAGGATTCAGTGAGCTCGCGCTCGGCCGGCACAGTATCCAAGGTATTTTGTTTGCGTTGGTGCATGTAGTAGAAGATCACTACATAAATAACCATAGCAACCAGCGCCATACCGCCGCTGACCATGAACATGACGCCGTAACCCAGCCCGGCCCCGATGATCGATGCCGCGATATTCGGGCCGACAAACTGCCCAAATCCCTGCACGCTGGGCAGCAGGGCGACTAAAGCGCCGCTGCGGTCCATGTAACCCATGATCGAGGACTGGTAGACATCGATGAAGGTCCATGCCGTATAGAAGATGAAAACGCTGAATGCCAGACTTGCATTGCCGACGCCTAGCGCGAGCATGGCGACAGAAACACCCAGGATTAGCAGAGCAATCAGGAGCGGCGGGAACATGCCGAATCGGGTGCACCACCAGGCAAGTACAACGCCGACCAGGGCGAGAACTGAAGACCAGGTAAACACCGGCGTAATGAATGATTGTGCGACACCGTCCGCCAGGGCGGCCAATTCAACGTAGGTGTAGTACCCGCCAATATTGATGTAGGTGAAGCAGACAGCGACCAGGCAAAGCGCGGGCAGAATTTTCGGCACGCGCCAGTCTTCTGACTTGTCTTCGATCGAGTGCTGTAATGCCTGTTCCTCGGCATTCAGAGGCCGGCGCGGGAGCCAGCGCAAGAACAGGCCGCATACGGCAGCAGAGCCAATCAGAAACCAGTAAATTCCGTTCAACGTAAATCGTGAGAACAGTTGTATTTCGAGCGCTGTCGAAAATGCGAATCCGAGCAGGAGGATGTTGAATGCGCGAACGGTATTTGTCGCGCCGCCGAGCGTCGCTACAGCTGTGCCGGTAAAAATACCGCTGCCGATCCCTGCCATGAGGCGCAGCCAGTACACTGAGTCGTAGTCAGTGATGACCATACACAGAAGATTTGCTGCAATGGTCAGAGTAATTCCCGCAACGACCAGATGCCGTCGATCGACTCTGGCTACTGAAAACGCACAAATGATCGCACCGATGGACAGGCCGAGCATGTCATTGCCCCACACACGGCCTACCTGTTCCTCGGTAAATCCTAGCGACTTAACGAGCGCAGTACTGAGCACCGGCACGGTAACCATCACGGAATAGCCGACCAGGGCCATGAATACGGCAAAAGACACCGTTCGCCAGTTATCGAAAATAATTCTTGGCTCAGTGCCATCGTTTGTCATCTATTTTATTCCCTTGTGTGGAGGGTATTCTGGAGCCGAGAGTTCGCGCTGATCAGCACCATAGGTGATCAGTTATTATCATTCTTCCGTGCTTATACGGCGGATTCAAGCCATTCGAATCCGCGAGTCTCGTTGCTAGCTGTGCAATCAATCGCAGTCTGAATTTCGTTCTGCGCCAGATTGATGAAGCCCAAAATGCCCGCGTGGCAGAGGGTCTGAACTACAAGTTCTAAGCGAACCACAGGCGGCCCCAGGCAGGGCCACCTGTGCTTATTCGATTAACTCTCAATCAGAGAGCATGGGATCGAGTTGGCCGGCTTCTGCAATAAACTTGGTGACGCGTTTTTCGCCGGGGAGTTCGGCTACTCGGTGCTCAGCGTCGTTAATTTCTCGCATTTTTGCTCGTAGCGATACGATTTCACGCTGTGCCAAATCCTGAACGCTGCTTACGCCAGCCCGCCACATCAGCTCAGCCCATTGGCCGCCTAAACCCTTGATGCGCATTAGATCTGCCATCGTGCCCCAATTGCGGACAGTATTTTCGTCCAGCTCAACGCATTTGCAGACTCGTGCCACCCCTTCATCAGTGCGACACAGGTCAAGCAGGGCTTCTGTGGTCGTGATGCCATCCGCCTTGAGACGTTTGCCAAACCCTGTGCCGATACCTTCGATTTTCTCGATGGGAGTACCTGCCTTGTCGCCGCTCAGCTGGGCTTCAAGCGCAGCAATTTTCTTGCTGGCACCTTGGTTACAAACAATCCACCCGATTATCACGCCAAGTACGAAGGCGATTGCCAGGTAGATGAAAATTTCCTGAATAAGATATTCCATGTTTAGTTCTCCCTTGCACGGATTTCGATTCGCCGGTTCGCAGCCCGACCTTCATCGGTTGAATTGTCCGCAATAGGTTGCGAAAAACCGAGACCAACTGCGGACAGTCTCGCTTCATCAACGCCTTTTTGCACCATATAGTCGACAACAGCCTCCGCACGGCGCTTGCCTAGCCCAATGTTGTAGTCCTTGTCGCCGACCGAATCGGTGTGTCCGGTGACGAGCAAATTGACATCCGGGCAGAGCTTGCTGATCTCCACCACGTCCTCTAGGAGCTGCCGACCAATTTCATGTACGACATCGCTGTCGAAACTGAACAGAACCGTCTCGTCGCGCGAAATTCGTAGATTCGCTTCATCCTGGCAGGCCAGCGCCTGTTCGGACAAGACGGGCAGCGTCAGCTCGTAATGCACTGTGAAATCGAGGTCATCGTGGCTGGCCATTCTGGCCTTGACTCCAGCCATTGCCCGTTCACTGCGTATCGAGCCCTTGATCAACAGATCCTGATCTGTGAGCGTAATGCAACCGGCGTCGAGCTGGCCCAATTCAATCAGCGCCTGATCCATGAAACGGCGGAAGCCATCTATAGAAGCAGGGCGCACTGCCAGGCTTTCTTCGACGTTCCAGAACCGGAACATGTCACGAGCACGTTCAGGGAACGCTTCCATGGCATCATCGTCAGGAACATCGCCAGCTAGTGTGATTGTTGAATCGTCTTTGCAGAACTTCGTTACATAGGCGGCAGCGACCGTGACGTCGCTGGATACCTGTCTGACTCCACGCACTCCGCTTGCAGTGTCTGTTGCCGTGGCGATTTGGCCTTCCTCGGCAACGCTGCCGGAGAGATTTACATCCCGGCCATCTGCAGTAGCAACGACGTCACCGTAACCGGCATCACTAATAGCTGTTGCGGTTCTCGTCTGAATGTCCTGCTGAATTTCCGGTGCTTTCGATTTAGCGCCAAACTCAAATAGCGCCCACAGCAGGAGAATGCCTGCAATAATCGCAATCCATTTGTTCATTTGTTCGCCCCAATTATTGCTGCGAAAAAGTCACATAGGCAGATGGAAGATTAAAATGTTGCCCAGCGCCGATGCGACAATTCCGATTTCTAATTATCAAGCCAAAAGACGGCCAGTCAGTTTCTGATTGCTTGTTTTCTTGACTGGCTCGTGACGCCGAGTATCCTCTGATGCTATATCCAAATCAAACATAACGCCGCGCATTTGACTACAGACGAAGAAAATCAAGAACTTGTGCAAGACCTAGAGCGGCGTATTGACACCTTACAAGACCTTGACGATGCAGAATTCGGAACGTTTACGCGGACCGACTACGTGGTTCTTGTAGTTTTCGCATTGGTATTGCCAATACTCGCGCTGGTGCTGGCCGCATGAGTTCTGGCGGCAAGGCGAAGGAATCACTAAGCGTCTATGGCCGTGTCCCACTACTACTCAGCGAGCGTGAATACGGATCCTGGAGCGCTCACGGAACCTGTTTTGCGTACGCGATAGCGACCTGGTGTTTTCTTACGGGCGGTTTTGCGGCGCAATACGTGGGCGCGGTGCAGGGGTTTGTCTGTCTTGTCGCCGGAAATATTATTGGCGTTTTCCTGATCAGTTTCCCGTTGTCGATGAGTTGCCAGCGCTATGGCATGGAGCAGATCGACGCGTGTAAACCAGCGTTCGGACAATACGGCTCGCGAATCGTACTAATCTTTTATTTGCTGAATATGCTGGGCTGGACAGGCCTAATCCTGGTCATGTTCGGCAACGGCATTGAGAACATTCTGGAAGGAGCGGGTTACGATCCAGCGTCGTGGGTTGTTGGTGCCGGCATTGCGTTCGGCGTGTGGCTTACCTATGTCATCACGACTCGCGGCATTCATCTTCTAAATATCTTCAATTCCATAATCACACCCGCGCTTAT
>JBPCXZ010000110.1:0-14541 GCA_051008055.1 Woeseiaceae bacterium | reverse complement strand
CGATTCCCTTTGCAATTTCGTCAGCCTGCGGCCCGGACAGTCGCACAACACCAACGCCGCCTGCGCCCGGCGGTGTGGCAATTGCAACAATCGTGTCGTTAATGGCTTACGCCTTCTTGGGTCGTTTGCCGCTCTTCTTTTGTTTGCTTTCTTTTTCGACGACCTTGTTGATTTTCCACTGCTGCGCAATAGACAAGAGTGTATTGGTCACCCAGTAGAGAACAAGGCCCGCCGGGAAGAACGCAAAAAACGCGGTGAAAATGATCGGCATGATTTGCATCACTTTGATCTGGATCGGGTCACCCACTTGCGGGTTGAGCTTTTGCTGGAAGAACATTGCCGCACCCATGATCAGCGGCAAAATGAAAAACGGATCGCGCACAGACAGGTCGGTGATCCAAAGCATAAATGGCGCCTGGCGCATTTCGACACTTTCAAGGAGCACCCAGTAGAAAGCGAGGAAGAACGGCATTTGAATCAGGATGGGCAAACAGCCCGCCGCCGGATTAACTTTCTCCGTTTTGTAGAGCTCCATCATCGCCTGACTTTGCGCCTGCTTGTCGTCTTTGTACCGCTCCTGCATGGCCTTGATGCGCGGTTGCAGGTTGCGCATTTTCGCCATCGATCGGCCGCTGGATTCAGTTAGTTTGTAGAAGACCAGCTTGATCAGAACGGTGACCGCGATGATCGCTACGCCCCAGTTACCGAATATTCCAAACGCGGCACTCAGTAGCCAGAACAGCGGATTCGATAGCAGTGTTAGCCAGCCGTAGTCGACGGTCAGCTTCAATCGCTCGTCGATTTGCTCCAGCTGCGACTGCAGCTTCGGACCAACGAACAGCGTCGTATTGAAGGTATGACTCTGGCCGGGTGGTACCGATACGATCGTGCCGATCGCACGGGAAAGAGCCGTCTGGTCGCTCGCGTTGGCGAGGGAAACTTCGAAGCTTTGCTCAACGCCCGCCTCAGGAACAACCGCCGCTACGAAGTGGTGTTGGATCGCGCCAAACCAGCCGCTGCTCGACTTGTATGTATATGCACCATCATCGAGCAGGTCGTCTCGCTGCAGTTTTTCTGCCTTCTCTCCGTCGTAGGCGATAGGCCCATCGAACGAATAAGAGTCGACATCGAACATTGATCGTTCCCATTCACCGAGGCGGCGATCAAGCTGTACGTATTCGGTGCCCTGCCACACCGAGTTTCCGTTATTGCTGACGCTTTGTTCCAGATGAATGATGTAGCTGCCACGGCTGAAGCGATATGTCTTCGTAAAGGTGACGCCCGCTTCGTTAGTCCAGGAAAGCGGCACAACGAGTTCGTCGCTGCTGCCCATATCAAAGTTTTTACTGGCGGCCGTAAAAATGGTCTGGTGATTCGCGTCAGCCACGCCGCCGCGGGACAGAACGCCTGACTGAATGACCGCCAAATCGTTTGCGTTTGCGCTGAGTAGGCTGACCTTCTCGTCGGGCCGATCTTTAGCAACTGGATATCCGGTCAGCACCGCCCCTTGCAGCGTTCCGCCGGCCGCGCTGATTTCCATCTGCAACACGTCGGTAACTACGCTGATTGTCGGTGCGTCAGTCGCAACCGAGGTCGGCGCCTGCGGTTGTAGCGAGGGCACCTCTCCAGCGGGCGCTTCCGGCCCGGCTGCCATAGGCACCGCATCGTCCAGATTAGGCAGGCCAGCCTCTGGCTGCTCGACCTGCGCATTATTCGCGGTCGGCATCTCAGCTGGTGGTGGCGCATACATTTCCACCCAAGCTTGGTAGGTCATCCATGCAAGCACGCCAAAAATGGCCCAGATAAAAAGTCGTTGGTTATCCATTTATTTCTTATTCCTACCTGGTCTCGTCGTCCCGGGCTTTGGCGCATTGTTGCCAGTGGCCGTGGAGGCTATCAAAAATTTGCTGATTGTTGCTGTTTCGCGCTGCCTGCTGGTTTATCACCACCACATCCAGGCCATCAAGCGCCGCCTGGTTCTGGCGAAAAGACTCCCGGATGATGCGCTTTATTCTGTTTCTGCCTGTCGCTGCCCGGCATTGCTTTTTCGAGATCGCCAGGCCAAGCCGGGCTGCCCCACCATCGTTGCCGCGACATAGGACTGTAAACATTCGGTCCCTGCTGCGATGCGCTTTTTTAAACACGCGCCCGAAAGCCGCAGCATCTAGTAACCGGTTTTCCTTGCGGAATCGGTACGGCGAGCTGCCAGCTAAAGGGGGTTGTTGGTCCGCAGCCGAGATTGCTTACGGCGTCAGTTTGGCGCGGCCCTTCGCGCGGCGACGCTTCAATACGAGGCGGCCGGCCTTGGTAGCCATACGAGCACGAAATCCGTGCGTGCGGGCGCGCTTGATTGTGCTTGGCTGAAATGTGCGTTTCATTGTCCGATACCCAGATCTGAGGTGAAATTCAGACGGCCGATACCGGCCCTCTTTTTCCCCTCCATTTAGAGGGGCGGCAAGGTTACTTAGATGCTATTACAGTGTCAATAGACGCTTATGGCGGCTTTGCCGCAGACGGTATAGACTGCCGGGTCCACGTTTGTGAACCACACTAATTATAACCCTGGGGACTTCTTTGCCGGCCGAGATGACGCTTTGGAACCGCTGCATGCGCGATTTGCAGTCGGAGATTCCTGAGCAGCAGTTCAATACCTGGATTCGCCCGCTGCAAGCCGTTGAAGATGACGGGAAACTGCGGCTGCTCGCGCCGAATCGCTTTGTTGTGGATTGGCTTGAAGAGCACTACATAGAGAGAATTCTTGAGCTCGTTGATGGGTCCGGCACCGCGGCGGAGGTCGTCGTAGAGGTCGGCTCCCGGCAGGCATCGACGCCAGCCGTGGCAGCAACACCGAACACACCTGCCGCCGCGACCTCGCCACGTAAGTCTTCCCCCGCGTCGCTTGAGTCCCGGCTCAGCCCCGGCTTCGTCTTTGACACCTTCGTTGAAGGCAAAAGCAACCAGCTAGCCAAGGCTGCCGCCTCGCAGGTCGGCGAGAACCCGGGCAAATCTTATAACCCGCTGTTTATTTACGGCGGTGTAGGGCTGGGCAAGACCCACCTTATGCACGCGATTGGCAACGCGATGCTGGAGCGCAATCCTGCTGCCAACGTTGCCTATGTTCACTCCGAGCGATTCGTTGGCGACATGGTGAGGGGCCTACAGCACAATACGATTTCCGAGTTCAAGCGCTCGTATCGATCGCTGGATGCGCTGCTCATTGACGACATCCAGTTTTTCGCTGGCAAAGAGCGCTCCCAGGAAGAGTTTTTCCACACGTTCAACGCCCTGCTTGAGGGCCAGCGGCAGATTATCCTCACCTGTGATCGCTATCCCAAAGAGGTGCACGGCCTTGAGGAGCGCCTCAAGTCTCGCTTCGGGTGGGGTCTTACTGTAGCGATTGAGCCACCAGAACTGGAAACGTCCGTCGCGATCCTAATGAGCAAAGCGCAAGCAGAGGGTGTCGAGCTACCTGATGAGGTGGCGTTTTTTATCGCTAAGCGAATCCGTTCTAACGTGCGCGAACTTGAGGGTGCGCTGCGGAGGGTTATCGCGAACTCGCGATTCACGGAGCGGCCGATCAATCTTGAATTCGCAAAGGAAGCATTGCGAGATCTGTTGGCGGTGCAAGCACGCCTGGTGTCGATCGAAAACATTCAGAAAACTGTCGCCGAGTACTTTAAGATTCGCGTCGCGGACTTGTTATCCAAGAGTCGAAGCAGGTCTGTCGCCAGACCACGGCAGGTAGCAATGGCGCTAGCAAAAGAATTAACCAATCACAGTCTGCCAGAGATTGGCGATGCGTTTGGTGGCAGGGACCATACGACAGTGCTTCATGGATGTCGCAGGATAGAGGAGTTGCGCAATACTGATAAGCGCATCGACGACGATTATTTGAATTTACTTAGAACTCTGACAGGATAATGTGGATCGTTTCTGGATAAGCAGTGGATAACTTATGAATAGAATTTTATCCACAAGGTATACACAGGTGAACGACCGGATGTTCCGATAGTTATTTGGGTGGTTTTATAACCTAAATTATTGATTTTATTAGGTATTATTATTTTATCCACAGGTCTTGTCGGCCTTAATAATAATAATAAATAACTAATTTCCAAATTTTATTAACAGGTGGAATGCATGAAATTACGAGCTGCTCGCGATGTCCTTTTGAAGCCTCTTCAGGCAGTAATTGGTGTCGTTGAACGCCGGCAAACAATGCCGATTCTCTCAAATGTACTGCTCGTTGCCAGAGAAGGGTCATTATCGGTGACCGCAACTGATCTTGAGGTCGAGCTCGTAGCATCTGCCGAGGTTACAGTAGAGTCCGGTGGTGAAATTACGGTATCCGGCCGAAAGCTGTTGGATATTTGCCGTGCACTGCCGGATGGATCTGATATTGATATCAGCCTTTCGGGCGAAAAGTTGGTTGTTCGCTCTGGCCGCAGTAAATTCAGTCTTGCAACGCTGCCCACCGCTGACTTCCCGACGGTGGAAGACATTAAGGCGGGTCAGACAATAGAGGTGTCCCAGGAGGTGCTTGGCAGGCTAATCGAGAAGACACACTTTTCGATGGCCCAACAGGATGTGCGTTATTACCTGAATGGAATGCTGCTGGAAACGGGCGGCAAGCACTTACGGGCAGTGGCGACTGATGGGCACCGTTTGGCGCTGTGTGAGGCAGAAATCGACGGCGCAAATCTGGATGAGCAACAGGTAATAGTGCCGCGCAAGGGTGTGCTTGAACTGCAGCGCCTTATGGACGGTGAAGGCGACCTGAATATAGAGCTCGGGGCGAATCATGTACGTATACAGCTGCCAGATATTCGGTTTACTTCAAAACTGATCGACGGGCGTTTTCCGGAGTATGACCGCGTGATTCCAAAGGAATCGAGCAACGAAATGACGGCAGATAAGGGGTTGCTCCGCGGCGCCCTACAACGAACAGCTATTCTCTCGAACGAAAAATATCGTGGAATCCGGCTGGTCATCCGGGACAGCGGCGTAATTATTCAGGCGCACAATCCGGAACAGGAAGAGGCGGAAGAAGAGCTTGAGGTCGCGTACAGCGGGGAAGATATTGAGATTGGCTTCAACGTCAATTACTTGCTGGATGCTCTTGGGGCCGTAGAGGGTGAAGAGGTCAGGCTTTCTGTGCTCGACAGCAACTCAAGCTGTCTGATACGCCAACCGGGACGAGATGACGGTAAGTTCGTTGTAATGCCGATGCGCCTGTAGGCCGCGGTTCCGCGGGTGCCGATCCAGCAGTTCACAGCGCAGAATTTTCGCTGCCTCGAAAATATCGAGCTGGAAGCCGACCCACAATACAACCTTATTTATGGCCAAAACGCGTCTGGCAAGACCAGCGTGCTTGAGGCTATTGCCTATTTGGGGCGCGGAAAATCGTTTCGTGGAGCAAGCACAACCGACCTGGTGCGCCACGGTGAAAGCGAGTTCGTTCTGTTCGGCGAGGTCAGCGACGGGGCTCGAACAGCGAAAGTGGGAGTTCGCAATAGTAGTGACGGCCTTGAAACCCGCGTGGATGGCCAGAAAGAGGGCGGCTCGGCGGCGTTAGCAGCGGCCCTGCCCATTCAAATCATTGACCCAGATGTTCACGAGCTGGTTGCTGGCGCACCAGACCAGCGGCGGCGCTACCTGGACTGGATCGCGTTCCACGTGGAACACGGTTATCTGGAGTCCTGGCGAAGATTTCGCCGGGCCCTGAAGCAGCGTAATGCGGCGTTGCGCTCAGGCGCCGCCAGCCAGGCACTCGAGGGCTGGAATACGGAGTTTGCAGAACTGGCGGCTCAGGTAGATGCTGGCCGTCGAGGCGCCCTTGAAATCGCGAGCGACGCCCTGGGTGAGGCGGGCGCAGAGTTATTGGGGAGCGACGTGGGTTTCGAGTACCGCCCCGGCTGGAATGAAGAAGTAGGGCTCCTGACCGCACTACAAGACAGCATCGAAAGGGACCGGCAACACGGCAGCACCCAGTATGGGCCGCATCGTGCGGACCTAAAGCTCAGCTACGACGAGCGGCGGGCAAGAAAGCTGGTCTCGCGAGGGCAGCAGAAACTGTTGGCCTGCGCGATGATCCTGGCCGCCGCCGAGACCGCGCAGACCGCACTCGAGCGACCGCTGTTGTTGTTGCTCGATGATCCTGGTGCAGAGCTGGATCGCGACGCGCTTGGCCGCCTGATGCGGCGTGTGGCGGGGTTGGGAAGCCAGGTAATTGCGACCAGCCTGGAGCCCGAGACGCCGCTTTTTCCGGCCGCAGCCAAGACGTTCCACGTGGAACACGGCCGGCTCAGCGAAGCGCCCGCGAAATAGCGAATAATTCCTTAGAAAATAAGGATTTGGGGGTACTTTACGGGCCTTCCTTTGGTACAATAGGCCGGTTGTATCTCAAGGACACGGAATGACCGACCCAAGCGAATATACTTCCAGTAATATCAAGGTCTTAAAGGGCCTAGAGGCCGTTCGAAAGCGGCCCGGCATGTACATCGGTGATACCGATGACGGTACTGGCTTGCACCACATGGTTTTCGAGGTCGTCGACAACTCGATTGACGAGGCGCTCGCCGGACACTGCGACGTCATTACAGTGACGATCCACGCCGACGAGTCCGTGACAGTTAGCGACGATGGCCGCGGAATTCCGGTCGACATGCACCCCGAAGAGGGGCGCTCTGCGGCGGAGGTCATCATGACCGTGCTACATGCTGGCGGTAAGTTTGATGACAACTCCTACAAGGTTTCTGGCGGCCTGCACGGCGTTGGCGTGTCGGTGGTAAACGCGCTTTCCGAGCACCTGGTTCTGACCATTCATCGCGAGGGCAAAACTTATCATCAGGAATACGAGCACGGCGAGCCAAAAGCCCCGCTGAAGGAGGTCGGCAGCACCGATCGGACCGGCACTACAATTCGCTTTAAGCCGAGCAGCAACACCTTCACCAACATCGAGTTTCACTATGACGTGCTTGCTGGGCGGCTGCGTGAGCTGTCCTTCCTGAATTCAGGAATCCGGGTTCGCCTGGTTGATGAGCGCACCGAAAAAGAAGACACATTCGAATATGAGGGCGGCATTCAGGCGTTTGTTAAGCACTTGAATCGCAACAAGGCGCCGATCCATACCAATGTATTTCACTTTACGACAATGCAGGACGGCGTTGGCGTTGAGGCGGCCCTGCAGTGGAACGATGGCTATCAGGAAAACATGTTCTGCTACACCAACAACATTCCGCAGCGCGATGGTGGCACGCACTTGTCCGGCTTCAGGACAGCGCTAACGCGGACGCTGAATACCTACCTGGAAAAAGAATTCGGCAACAAGAAGGACAAGTTCACGCCATCGGGCGATGACGCACGCGAAGGACTAACTGCCGTGCTGTCCGTGAAGGTTCCGGACCCGAAGTTCTCTTCACAGACCAAAGACAAATTAGTTTCATCTGAAATTAAAGGCATTGTTGAGACGGCGATGGCCGGTCGACTGCAGGACTTCTTGCTTGAACACCCACAAGAAGCGAAGGCGATCGTCTCAAAAATCGTCGACGCAGCGAGGGCTAGAGAAGCAGCTCGTAAAGCGAGGGAAATGACCCGCCGCAAAGGCGCGCTGGATATTGCGGGCCTGCCCGGCAAGCTGGCCGACTGTCAGGAAAAAGATCCGGCGCTCTCTGAGCTGTTCCTGGTGGAGGGCGACTCAGCTGGCGGTTCCGCCAAGCAGGGCCGCGATCGACGAACTCAAGCCATCCTGCCGCTCAAGGGCAAAATCCTGAACGTCGAGAAAGCACGCTTCGACAAGATGTTGTCGTCCGTTGAGGTTGGCACCCTAATCACAGCGTTGGGAACCGGCATCGGCCGGGACGATTTCAACATCGACAAGTTGAGATATCACCGCATCATTATCATGACCGACGCGGACGTTGATGGCTCGCACATCCGCACATTGCTGCTCACGTTTTTCTATCGGCAAATGCCGGAGCTCATCGAGCGCGGCCATATTTACATCGCACAACCGCCGCTCTACAAAATCAAGCGCGGTAAACAAGAGGTGTACGTCAAGGATGACGCCGAGCTAAACAAATATTTGCTTGCGGCGGCACTTGATAATGCAGCCTTGCACGTCACCGCCGACGCGCCACCGCTGTCCGGTGTTGCGCTGCAAACCCTCGCCGAAGAACACATCGCCGTTGAGGCAATCGTTGCGCGACTTACTGCCCGTTACGACGAAACAGTTTTACGAACAATAAGCCAGCTGCCAACTGTTACGTCAGACGTGAGCGAAAATCTTGATCAGCTTGCACAGTGGACCGATGCGTTGTCTGCAGCGCTGCCCAAGAGCAGTGGTGACCGTGCGGATGGCAGCAACGGCGGTAGCTACACGGCAACCCTTGAGCAGGGCGACGAAGACGGCGAAGGTGTGCGCATTGCCATCACCCGCGTGCAACATGGCATTGGCGCAACGCGTTATTTGCCGCGCGAATTCTTTAGCAGCAACGAATATCGTCACATCAGCGAATTAAGCGCCAAGCTTTCCGAGTTGATTGGTGACGGAGCGTTTGTGCAACGCGGTGAGCGCAAAGCTGACGTCGAAAACTTCGCAGCAGCTGTAGACTGGTTGATGGCAGAGGCGCGGCGCGGGCAATCGATTCAGCGCTACAAAGGTCTCGGTGAAATGAACCCGGATCAGCTGTGGGACACGACAGTGAATCCGGAAACGCGACGACTTATGCAGGTCAGGGTGGAGGATGCCATCAAGGCCGATGATATTTTCACCACGCTGATGGGCGACCAGGTTGAGCCGCGACGCGACTTCATTGAGAAGAATGCGCTGACCGTTTCAAACCTCGATGTTTAATCTCGACGCTTAAGACTTACGCACGTGTTTCCTGGCAGCAAAGCAGCGATTACCGCTTGTTTGATCGCATTGCCGCTGCTGGTAGCTGGCTTCGATATTTCACTTTTCCCAACCATCTGTTTGCTGGTTGGTTTGCTCATTTGGTTGTGGCTACATTCGCTCAGCAGGCTGCTGCGTCGTGACGACGGCCCCAGCCTGGTGCTCGACACAATCTCTATGAGCCACTTTGCCGAAAAGGCACGCTGGTGCCTGGATCGACTCGGTCTGGACTACCACGAAAACAAAAGTAACGGCCTGCTCGGCGTGATCTTCACCGGCCGAACCGTGCCGCGGCTTCGCTTTCGTTCGGGTGTTGTCGAATCATCCATCGGTCATTCACCAGAAATATTGCGCTTTTTGTGGGGCGAATACAGCGCTCGATCAGGACAGGCAGCCGCATTTCTTGAGCCAACACCAGAGGCTCTAGAGCTGGAAAAGAAAATTGATCGCTACGGTGCGGATCTGCAGGTTTGGGTCTACTACCACGTGCTGCCACACCGCGGACTGACGCTGCGCTTGTGGGGCGCCGAAGATCCAGACGTGCCCTGGTGGCAACGCAAACTTGCACAGCCGTTGTTTCCACTGATGGCGGCGTTCCTACGTCGTACCTTCAGAATCGATGGCGCGCACTACGCGAAAGCCGTAGAGCACGTCGATAAGATGTTGGCCGATGTTGAACAGCGACTGCAGGACGGGCGCAGCTACCTGCTAAGCGCAGACACGCTCGGCTACGTCGATATCACTTTTGCGGCGATATCGGGGCTATGGCAGCAACCGCCCAATTACGGCGGCGGTCAGGCGGAGGACTGCAGGGTCCCGTTTGAGCGGCTGCCCGAAGCGGCACGCGCAGATATTGAGCGGTGGCGAAAAAGCTACCCACTAGCCAGCGAATTTATTGAGCGGCTATACGCAGAGGAGCGCTTGAAATGAGATCACGGACTACACGGGCGCTCACAGCCCTGACGACAATTATTCTCGCGGCCTGCGCAAGCCAGGAAGAGCAGGAAACGCAAGATACAGAGCAGGCCGTGCGCGACTTTATTGCGGTTCGGGGGCTACCCGAGGGCGACAGGATCCGCACGGACGGTACTGACAGCTGGGAGAAGATCGACCAGAACTTCATAATCTATGAGAAACGCAAAGAGGCGTTTCTTATCGAGTTCGCGCGCCGCTGCAATGAGCTCGACGAGGTACCGGTTGTTCCTGATGTGCGCCACGGCAACGAGATCCGGCCGCGCTTTGACACGCTTCGCGGTTGCCGCATAGCGAAGCTGTATCCGCTTAACGAAGCTGAGGTAATCGAGCTCAAGGACATCGGCGAGGCGCCCGGCAGCCGAAACTAAAGCAACTAAATTTGGTCTATGACACAACAGCGGCAGTGCCGCTATCAACATATGGGGACAAATGTGAACAAACTTATTCTAGGCGCATCTGCGCTATTACTGCTGTCAGCCTGCGGCCAGCAAGCAGACGAAGCGGTAGCACCAGAGGCGGCGCCGCGGGTACTAAGCTCGGGTCTTGACCTCGACGCAATGGACACCAGCGTTAAGCCGGGTGACGACCTGTTTCGTTACATGAATGGCACGTGGTTGAAGGAAACCGAAATACCGGCAGACAAGTCCAACTACGGCGGCTTTATCGTGTTGGTCGACGAAGCGGTTGAGGACGTCAAGAACATCATCGAAGAGTCGGCTAACGGTGACTTTGCGAAAGGTACAGACGAGCAAAAAGTTGGAGACCTGTACAAATCCTATCTGAACATGGATAGGCGCAATGAGCTTGGCGCTGCTCCACTGCAGCCTGAGCTGGACCGCATCGCTGCAATTTCAAATCATGCGGAGCTGGCACACTATTTCGGTGATGCACAAACGCGTGGCTATGGCACGCCGATGAACCTGGCGCAGTTCGCTGACATGAAAAACCCTGAGTACTACGGCATGTACGTTTTCCAGGGCGGCCTTGGGTTGCCCGATCGTGAGTACTACTTCACGGACGATGAAAAATCAGCAGAAATTCGCGCCGCCTACGTAGAGCACATCGCCAAGATGTTTGATTTGGCCGGGCTCAGCAACGGCACGGACGCAGCGGCGACAATTATGGCGCTGGAAACGCGAATAGCCGAGCAACACATGCTGAAAGAGGTTGCGCGCGACTGGGCAACCAACTACAACAAAGTAGCAGTTGCAGAGCTTGACGAGCTGATGCCTAACTTTGATTGGACCGCCTTTCTGGGCGCTTCCGGATTGGGCGAGCTGGATGAACTCATCGTGATCATGACCGACTACATGGGCGCACTCGACGGCATCATCCAGGACACAGACATCGACACCTGGAAGACCTTCCTGCAGTGGGGAGCGGTCAATACCGCAGCAGCGCGCCTGAACGCTGAGCTCGATGAGCAGAACTTCGATTTTTACAACCGAACCCTGTCCGGCACGCCCGAGCAGCAAGAGCCATGGCGCCGCGCTTCAAATACCGTCAGCGGTACGCTCGGTGAGGTGGTCGGCAAGGTCTATGTCAAAAAACACTTCCCACCGGAAGCCAAAGAGCGCATGGAAGTCTTGGTCGCAAATCTTATATTTGCCTACGAAAAGAGCATTAAAGAGCTGGACTGGATGGGCGAGGAAACCAAAGCACAGGCGCTGGACAAGCTCTCCAAGTTCACGCCAAAAATTGGTTACCCGGATGAGTGGCGCGATTACTCAGCGCTCGACGTTGAGGCCGACGATCTGTTCGGCAACCTGGAGCGCGCGACGCTGGCCGAGCACCAACGACAGATGGACCGCCAGGGCGACCCGATTGATCCAAACGAGTGGGGCATGACGCCGCAGACGGTTAACGCGTATTACAGCCCGGTCGCCAATGAGATCGTATTTCCGGCGGCCATCCTGCAACCACCATTTTTCAACCTGGAAGCGGACGAGGCGGTTAACTATGGTGCGATCGGCGCGGTGATTGGTCATGAAATTGGCCACGGCTTTGATGACAAGGGCAGCACCTTTGATGGTGACGGCGTTCTGCGCAACTGGTGGACCGACGAAGACCGCGCAGAGTTTGAGGCGCGTACCGGCGCGCTGGTCGCTCAATATGATGAGTTCAGGCCGTTTGACGATCTTGCTGTAAACGGTGAGTTCACGCTAGGCGAGAACATTGGCGACCTTGCGGGCATCGCCATCGGTCTGAAGGCGTACCAAGCGTCGCTCAACGGCGCAGAAGCGCCAGTGATTGACGGCTTTACCGGTGTGCAGCGCGTGTTCCTCGGTTACTCGCAGGTCTGGCGTCGCAAGTACCGCGAAGAAAGCCTGCGGCAACGCATTGCGACCGACCCGCATTCACCATCCGAGTACCGTGCAAACGGTCCCGTGCGCAACGTACCGGAATTCTACGAGGCGTTTAACGTACAGGAAGGCGATGCGCTCTACCTGCCACCCGAAGAACGGGTCAAAATCTGGTGAACAAAAAAGGCCCTCTTTCGAGGGCCTTTTTCTTACTGCTGTTACTTACCTCTACTTGGCGTACAGATTGCCGTAGAAGCTGTCGTCGTTCCACGTTGGTCGCTCATCAGCATTGCCGACGCCCCAGCCGATGCGCGCATTGGCGCGCGTAAAACTCAGCGCGTTTTCCCAAACGATTGGCCGTGTCAGGTCATCGGAAGGCTTGTGGTAATGATTCTCCAGGTGGTCGGCAATCACCGCCGGCCCGTCAACATCTGGGTCCGACGACTCGATACTGGAATCCAGCCAGATTGCTGTAATGCCCTGACGCACGAAGGAGAACTGGTCACTCCGGGAGAACAGGATTTCTTCAGGCATCTGGTCCGGCACCAACGTGAACCCCTCAGCCGTTGCCGCTACTTCCGCAACCGCGCCTAGAGACGAGTGCTCGGCGCCGAACGCCACCATCTCTGTCACCGGGAACAGGAACAGCGGCATATCCATGTTGACGTTGGCGACGATAGAGTCGCTCGGGACGGTTGGATAATTTGCGAAGTAATCGCTTCCCAACAAACCCTTCTCCTCGGCAGTCAGCGCAACAAACAGAATCGAACGACGTGGCGGGTTGGCCGCCAAAGCGCGGGCCGCCTCAATCATGATTGCGGTACCCATCGCGTTGTCGTACATGCCGTTGTTGATGTCATCGCCATCAACGGGTGCGCTGGTGCGACCGGTGTGATCGAGGTGGGCGGTGTAAACGATGTACTCGTCAGCCAGCTCGGGGTCAGAGCCGCGCAGCATGCCGATAACGTTCGGGCTGGTGATGCGCTCATGAATGGTCCTGCGAGACATGCTGACTTCGAAACCCAATGGCACAGACGCGACCTCCGAGGCTTCCGTCTTGTCACGCGCTTCTTCAAAGCCGATCGGCGTTGTCGCGAAAAGCTCCCGCGCGTACTCAGGACTCCATACCGCTGAAACCTGAATCCCGGGGTAATAGTTTGCTGCCTCGCCTGACGTCGTTACCCAGGTCATGCTTGGCTTTTTGCCGGACGTCTTTGTGGCGCGCTCCCACGGGAAGCTTTTCTCTGACTTGCGGCGATATAGGCTGATTGTGCCGACGACGCCGCGCTTAACAAATTCCGCGTTCTTCGTGCGACTGGAGGAATAGTGTGCCAGCTTGTCGCCCTTGATGATTTGTGGTCCGCCGCTGAAGACCGCAACGATTTTGCCTTCTAGGTCCAACCCGTCGAGATCTGAGTAGCCGAGCTCGGGCGCATGTACGCCGTGACCCACATAGACGACCTCACCACGCACTGTGTTCTCAGCGCGAACCCTGTCGCCGTACATCAGAAATTCTTCGCGATAGCCGAGCTCCACGTCGCCCTCATCGCGATGAATGGTCATCTGCGGACTGTCGGTGTCGATAATGTAGCTCTGCAGCTCGACCGGCTGGTACCAGCCTTCGCTGCCACCCGGCTCGAGGCCAATGGCCGCAAACTGCTCGGCGACGTACTTCGCCGCGAGGTCGTAACCCGGTGTGCCTGCGTCGCGACCCTCAAGGTCGTCGCTCGCCAGGTATTCCAGGTGAGCAAGCATGTTTTCCTGCGTAATCAGGCCGAGCGACTCGGTGCCGGTAGCGGTCGCCTGTTGCGGCGAGTCTTCTGCTTTTTCTGCGGCCCGTTCAGAGCAGGCAGAAAGCACCAGCACCAGGCTGGCGATAATAAATAAACGCTTCATGTTGTTCCCTTATGGCTTAGTAGCCGTATCTTTGTAGTGTGTGCTTATTTCAAGCATCTTCGTTTCGATCCAGCTCTGTGCCAGATCGTTAATTTCTTTGGGCGTGCGTCCAGCAGGGTCAATCGCAGGCCCGATACAGAATTTTATTTTACCCGGATATTTGCGCAGGCCGCGTTTCGGCCAGAAATCGCCAGCGTTGTGCGCCACCGGCACAATCGGGCAGCCAGTTTCTGCCCCAATAGCGGCGCCACTTACGCCATAGCGCTTGGTCTCGCCAGGCGGCATCCGCGTGCCTTCCGGGAAAATGGTTACCCACAGGCCGCGCTCGATGCGATTCGTGCCCTGCGCGATGACCTGTTTCACGACAGATGCTCCAGCCTTTCGGTCGATGGTGATCGGTTTCATGATGAGTCCCACGCCCCAGCCAAACAGCGGAATCAGCACCAGCTCTTTCTTCAACACCCAGGTCTGCGG
>JBPCXZ010000109.1:0-11952 GCA_051008055.1 Woeseiaceae bacterium | reverse complement strand
CTTGCCCTGCCGAGTACCGAGTTCACCGCAATCCTGTGTAACCAGGTACTAAATGCGCTGTCACCGCGAAACTTGTCGAGCTTGTTCCATGCCTGGATAAATGCTTCCTGGGCGCAGTCCTCTGCCTCGGCCACATTCCCGGTCATTCGCAGACACAGCCCATAAACCTTGTCGACGTGCATGCGATACAGCCGCTCGAAAGCCCCGGCGTCCGACTGTTTTGCTTTCGCAATCCAGTCAGCCTCATCCGTTAACGCTGGTTGTTCCAGAGACACCATCTGAGGACTATAGTCGCTCTCCTGTGCCGTCAAAAGCGCTGCCAAGGGCTTTTTCTCCACTTCCTTTGTTATTTAGACGGCTGCTCTCGGCAAATGGTTTAATCGAAGCCTTAAATGACTGACTTTGCTTGGGATTCTGATATTATGCGTCTGGCCCAAGGGGACACCGGCCGAACTAATAAAACGGGTAGCGAACATAATCTATGGCGGGGCATTCAATACTTTATCTAGGTCGCGGCGAATTCGCTGCCGACTATCTGCATGAACTCGAAACACTGCCCTGCTGCGCGATGCTTACGCGCTCCGCGTCCCTGACGATCCCGGTCGACGCGCCTTCAGTTCTGGACATGGTTCTGTTTGAAGCCGGACCCGCGATTGCGCAGTCCGGTCAGTCGATTGGCGAGCTAATCGGCTCGTTCGATAAGCACCCTGTCATCGCGTTAACAACCAAGGACCGCGAGCATCGCGGAATTGCCGCCGTTCGTGCCGGCGCGCAGGCATATATATGTATCGATGACGTTACTGTCGAAGGACAGGAGTCGATTTTCGAGCACGCGGTGCAGCGGCATCGTCTGCAACACCGCTTATCCGATACAGACGTCACTGTGTTGTCGATCCTGCGCAATATTAACGACGGCGTCATCGTGGTCGACAAACAGGGCCACGTGCTGGACATCAATCCCGCCGCCCGTTCAATTCTAGGCCTCGGCCCGCGCATGCAACCCGACACTACCTGGGAGCAAACTTTCTGTTGCATTGACGGCGCCGGCGAAAACTATAAGAACTCGTCATCGCTACCGCTGGTGCGCGCGCGCAACGGCGAGAAGTTCGCTGACCAGGTCGCAATTTTCCGGGTACCGAATCAGGTCGATACCCTGCTCTCAATCAATGGCCAGGGACTATATGACGGTACGCGCGAGCTGATCGGCGGCGTCATCACCTTCCGCGACATTACAGACCAGACCAAGCGAACTAATGAACTGCAAAAACTCGCGCAGTATGACGAGCTAACGAATCTCCCGAACCGCAGCCTGTTTGTCGAACAGCTTGCACGAGCGATGGGCAGAAGCCAGCGCAAGTCCGCACCACTTGCTGTTTTGTTTATCGACCTCGATCGCTTCAAGTCTGTTAACGACACTTTGGGTCACGATACTGGCGATGCACTTTTGAAACAGGTAGCCGGTCGCTTGCGCAAAAATCTGCGCATAGGTGATCTGTCCGGCCGCTGGGGTGGCGACGAATTTGTAGTTTGCCTCGAAGACTTCGGCGAGTCCGGCAACGCAGCGGCAGCCGCACAAAAATTATTGTTGGTACTGTCCGAGAAATACGAGATTGCCACCAGCGAGGTCTATACGACACCCAGTATTGGCATCGCAATGTACCCCGAGTCCGGTGATGAACCGGAACGCCTAATCAAGGCGGCCGACCTCGCGATGTACGAAGCGAAGAAACGCGGTGGCGGACGCTTCCAGTACTACTCCGAATCTCTGAACACGCAGCTAGCGCAGCGCGAAGAACTCGAGCTCGGCCTGCGGCATGCATTGGTTCGCGACGAATTTATACTGCATTACCAGCCGCGCATCGATCTGTCATCGGGCCGCCTAATCGGGCTAGAAGCGCTATTGCGCTGGCAACATCCACGCTTCGGATTGCTGCCACCGGGTCGCTTCCTGCCGATTCTTGAAAGCAGCGGCCTGATTCACTCGGCCGGCGAGTGGATTATTGCGACGGCATGCCGCCAACTCGCCGCCTGGCAGCGCCAATTTGAACTACCGGATCTGTCACTGGCCATCAACGTGTCGCAGCAACAGCTCATGCATCAACGGCTGGTCGATGCCGTGCAGGAATCGCTTGATAATACGGCAATCGATCCAGGCTGCATCGAACTCGAAATCAGTAACGGCGACATCGTTCGCAAGCGCGCCGCTGAACTTAATACGCTAAAAGGCCTGCGTAAACTCGGTGTACGAATTTCGCTGGATCACTTCGGGACTCGCGAAGTGTCTTTTGAGTCGCTGGACAACGGTTATATCGACAGTTTCGTGCTGGATCGGTCGTTAATAGTCGACGTGGCCGAGAATGACAGCCACCAACGTATCGTGCGGGCCGCAATCGCTATGGCACAGGGCCTGGATATTGAAGTCGCCGCCGAAGGTGTCGAGACATTGACGCAACTCGACTTCTTACGCAGCTGTAATTGTGATCTTGCGCAGGGCTTTTTGATCAGCAAGCCGATTCAACCGGAGAAAGTGTCCGCGATGTTGCGTTCGGAAATCGCCGGCACGAAATTGCTCGCGCGGGGCATGCCCTAGACCTCAGGCCGGCTTGGCGCAGTTCCAGCAGGCTCCGAACTGACCTTCATTTTTTTCACCGCAGTAACGGCAGGCCCAGTCTTCAGTAGGGCTCTCAGCCGCGGCATCATCGCTGAGTAATTGTTTTGCGCGATCGTAGTCGAGGTCGTTAACGATCCACAGCTCCGGCCAGACTTCGATGAACGGCACTTCGCCCAACACTGAGCCCAGATGTTCGTTACGCAGCTCGCACGCAATACCCTCACTTTCCAGGATGTTTTTCCAGTGATTGATGGTCACCAGTGATTCGGTGCTCTCGAGCTTCTTCATTAGGGACGCAACGAATCCAGGTAATCGGCAGGGTCGTTGTTATTTTCAAGCACTTCTACCAGTGCCGAACCGACAATGGCACCCGCAGCGTGCTGACCGACGTTGGCGACATCCGCTGCCTCGCGAATGCCAAAACCGGCACAGACTGGCAGCGCAGATAATCTCGCTACCTTGTCCAAATAGTCGGCTAGTCCCGACGGCAGCCCGGTGCCACCTCCGGTGATTCCGGTGACCGTTACCGCGTAAACGAAGCCCTTGGAGGCATCAGCCAACATTGCCAGGCGGTCGTCTGGCGTTGCTGGCGTAACCAGCTGAATTAGTCCGACACCTTCGGCCTCAAGCGCAGCGCGAATCTCCGCGCACTCTTCGAACGGTAGGTCCGGCACGATAAATGCGCAAACGCCGGTGCTGGCAGCACGTCTGGCCAGTTCTTCGTAGCCGAATGCGAGTAGCGGATTGAGGTAGGACATCATAACCAGTGGTGTATCGATCTCACCGGCACTTTCGAGCTGGGCGAAAATCCACTCGAGGCTCACGCCCTTTTGCAGGGCGACAAAGCTGGAGCGTTGAATCGTCATGCCATCGGCCATCGGATCAGAAAACGGAATACCAATCTCGACCACATCGCCAACTGCAGCAATTGCCTTCAAGGTACTGATGAATTCCGCCGGCTCCGGGTAGCCGGCCGTGACAAACGGAACGAGCGCGGTTCTCCCGTCGTCGTTCGCGGACTTAACTGCGGCGGTCAGTCTTTCATGTGCTTGCATGAGAACGCGTCCTCGCCGGAAATTTTGTCAGGGTTGGCATATCTTTGTCGCCGCGACCGGAGTTGCCGATCAGTATTCTTTTCCCCGGATTACTCTTCGACCATTCTTTTGCATACGCAAACGCATGCGCCGTTTCCAACGCGGTAAGAATGCCCTCCGTTTCGCAGAGCTCCTCCAGCGCTTCGAGGGAATCGTCGTCGCTGGCGGAAACGTAATTCACACGGCCTGTCGCCTGGAACAAAGCATGTTCCGGCCCAACGCCAGAGTAGTCGAGACCCGCTGAAATCGAATGCGTCTCCTGAACCTGCCCATCGTCATCCTGTAGGATGATGGTGTAAGCGCCTTGCAGTACGCCCGGCGTTCCGGTCGCCAGCGTTGCAGCATTCTGGCCGAGACCATCACCCGTACCACCCGCTTCAACACCGATTAGTTCAATGTCCTCGCCGATGAGTGGATAGAAGAGTCCTATCGCATTTGATCCCCCACCAACACAGGCAAAGGCAACATCGGGCAAACCGCCGGCCTGATCGAGCATCTGCTGCCGCGCTTCCTCGCCAATAACTGACTGCAACTCACGCACCAGGTACGGATATGGGTGTGCGCCAACTGCCGAGCCAAGCAGATAGTAAATGCCGGACGGGTCGGTGACCCATTCGCGCAACGCTTCGTCGATCGCGGCACGCAGCGTCTTGTCGCCCGTCTCTACCGCGACGACTTCTGCACCGAGCCTGCGCATGCGATCAACATTCGGCGCCTGGCGTTCTATATCGACAGCACCCATGTAAACCGCACATGGCAGACCAACCCGTGCACAGGCAGCAGCCGACGCCACACCATGTTGTCCGGCCCCGGTTTCTGCGATAACCCGCTTAGCGCCGAGTCGCTTCGCCAGAATAGCCTGGCCGATTGCATTGTTGATCTTGTGTGCGCCGGTATGCGCAAGATCCTCGCGCTTGAGCCAGACATCTGTACCCCAACGCTCACTGAGACGCGGTGCGTGGCTCAGTGCCGTTGGCCGGCCTACCCACTCGCGCAACTCGCGGCGGAATTCCTCCTGGAATTTCGCATCGTGTAAGTGCTCACGTACGCCTGCTTCGAGTCGCTCGAAAGCCGGCACCAGTGTTTCCGGTACATAGCGCCCGCCGAACGGTCCAAAACGACCGCGTTCGTCGGGCAGGTCACCATTGATTGAGGCATCGATAAGCGCCTTCGCTTCTGCCGCCTGAAATTGTCCCTTCATACTTCCTTCTCCGCTGCGCGTACTGCGCTGATAAATCGTCTTATGAGCTCGTGATCTTTGTTGCCCGGCAGCGATTCAACACCGCTGGACACATCAACGCCCCAAGGGCGTACCGTCTGGATTGCCGTGCGAACATTGTCCTCAGCGAGACCACCCGCCAAGATCATACGGCCGTGTTTTGCGATTCTCGCCGCATGTGACCAGTCAACCGTCTCACCACTGCCGCTGTTCTTGCCTTCGTAGAGATACACGTCGGGCGCCTCCACTGTTTCCCGGCCCTCGCGAATCACCGGCCAACACTCGATGTGTGCCGGAATTTCCAGCGTCGCAAAGTCTTCGGCGTCCGTCTGCACAACGTCGGGCTCGAATTCTTCGATGACTGCCCGGCACTCGTCATTATCCGGATGTCGCATCACAGCAACCTTGCGAACAGAGGCCGGTAAAGATTCTGTTGCAGCCATCGCCTGTGCCGGTGTTACACGTCGCACAGACTCTGCAAATACAAAGCCAACGGCATTCGCACCCGCATCTGTCGCTGCAGCCACGTCTGCGGCATCGCGTAATCCACAAATCTTTATGAATGTATTCATGCCGCAATTCTTGCGCTGCCTGCGGCGCGCATCTCAGCAATCAGCGCGGCCGGGTCATCGCTACGCATAAGCGCACTACCTACGAGTGCAAGGTGATAGCCCAGCTGCGCAACATCGGCTGCATCCTGCGCTGAGTGCAAGCCACTTTCTGCAACACATCTCGCAGCGGGCAAGGCCGGCGCCAGAGCTGCGAGCCGGTTCGAGTCTACTTCGAGCGTGCGTAAGTTGCGTGTATTTACACCCACCAACAAATGCCCGCTTTCTGCCAGATCCTGGTACTTGGGACGCTCCAGAAATGAAGAGGTTCGCCGCAGATCATCTTCGTCAAATGTCTCCAGCAAGACGAATAGCTGGTGATCGAATGCGCAGTCGAGCATATCGTTGAGCTTGGCGTCATCTAGCATCGTCGCGATCAGCAACACGCCACTTGCGCCCGCGGCGCGTGCTTCGACCACTTGTACAGGTTCGACGAGAAAGTCTTTGCGCATGACCGGCGTGTCCGGCACAGCAGCAGCAACTTCTTTGAGGTGTTCAAGACTTCCCGCAAAACGGCTTGGCTCGGTCAGCACTGAAATCGCGGCCGCACCGCCACTGACGTACTGCCTGGCCTGTGTTGTGCGATCGAGATCTTCACCCGCGAGTTCACCTTCCGACGGTGAATGACTTTTGATCTCGGCAATGACATCGAACTGGCTCAACTGCAGCGGCACGGCTGCCTGCACCGAGCTACCGTCCGGTACTTTCGCCTGCGCTGCGCGTTCTGCGCTGTGCTCTGCCATTGTTTTGAGAAAATCACTCATCAGTTACTAAAGTGCTGCCTTAAATTTTCGAGAAACTTTTCAGCGCGTCCATCATCAATTGCAGTAGCCGCTATTTCGACGCCTTGTTCTGCATTTGCTGCAACACCCTGCACTTCGAGCATTAAAGAAGTCCCCATGAGCAAGGCATCTCTGTGAGCACCCTTGTCCTCGCCGCGGAAAACACGAACTAACTCTTTCGCGTTGTGTTCGGCGTCGGCGCCGGCCAGATCTTCTGGCGAACATCGTGTGAGTCCATAGTCCTTCGGCGTGCGCGTTGTTTGTGTCACCTTGCCGGGCGATACGTCGAACAAAGCAAACTCGCCTACCGGCGTCGCCTCATCCCAACCGGGCGCGCCGTGCACGACAAACGCTCTTTCGATTGACATTCCCGATAGCGCATCTGCCATCAGCCTTGCCGCATCGAGACTCCAGGCGCCGATGAGTTGAAACGGCGGTGCTGCCGGATTGGTTAGTGGCCCGAGCATGTTGAACACAGTCCGCACGCCCATCGCGCCGCGGACCGGCATGACCTCCTTCATGGCCGGGTGGTACGCCGGCGCGAACAGGAAGGTGAAGTTAGTCGCCTGCAAACAGGCTATTGCTTCGTCTTCGTGTAGCGGCAACGGCATGCCCAGGCATTCAAGCATGTCGGCGCTGCCAGACTTGCTCGAAACCGAACGGTTGCCGTGTTTAACAACACGGGAGCCGGCCGCAGCGGCCAGCAGACCGGTACCGGTCGACAGATTCAGGCTGCCGGAGCCGTCACCGCCGGTACCCACGGTATCGACGGTCGGGGCGCCGTCAGGAATAGCTGGGTGTTTTGCGAGCTCGCGCATCGCGGTTGCGAAACCGCGGATCTCATCGGCCGTTTCACCTTTCGCCCGCAGCCCAGCTAGGAACGCGCCTGCCATGGCAGCTTGTACATCGCCCGCGGCCATCGTGTGCATGAGTTCGTGAGCCTGCTGCTCAGTGAGCGACTCGCCGTTTAACAATCCGTCCAGCTGTTTGCTCAGGTCCATAACTACACACTCATCTTGAGAAAATTCGCCATGAGTTGATCGCCAGCGGGCGTTAGCACGCTTTCCGGATGAAACTGCACACCTTCCAGCGGCAGCTCCTTGTGCCTGACACCCATTACTTCGCCGCGCTCGGTCTGTGCCGTAAGTTCAAGACTGTCGGGCAGGGTTTCCTGCTGAGCGCACAGCGAATGATAGCGACCGACCTCCAGTGGCTCAGGCAAACCTTCGAAGATGGTCTTGCCGTCGTGCTTCGCCATCGATGTTTTACCGTGCATCAGTCTGTCTGCGCGAACAATCTCGCCGCCGAAATGCGTCACAAGGCACTGGTGACCAAGACAAACACCGAGGGTCGGAATGGTGCCTGCAAATGCCGCGATCATGTCCAGCGACACGCCAGCATCTTCGGGGCGACCCGGGCCTGGCGAGATAACCAGGTGCGTTGCGTCGATCTTGCGCGCCTCGTCAACGCTGATCATGTCATTGCGGTGGACGATCACCTCGGCTCCCAATGCCGCAAACGCCTGCACCAGGTTGTAGGTAAAAGAGTCATAGTTGTCGATCAAGAGCATGCGCACTACAAACCCTCCCCGGCCATTTCCAACGCGCGTCGCAGGATCGCGCTCTTTGCCAGTACCTCGCGGTACTCATTGGCGGGAATCGAGTCCGCAACAATGCCTGCCCCTGCCTGAAAACTGTACTCATCACCGGAGAAGACGAGTGTTCGAATTGTGATTGCCTGGTCCATATCCCCACCCAGTCCAAAATAGCCGGCAGTGCCAGCGTACAGACCGCGACCGATCGCCTCCATTTCTTCAATAATCTCCATAGCCCGCACCTTCGGCGCGCCGACCAGTGTGCCCGCCGGAAAGCTCGCTGCAAACAAGTCGAACTGATCGAACTCGGGCGCCAGCTTGCCCTGTACACCACTGACGATATGCATGACATGGCTGTAGCGCTCGATCGCACGATAAGGCTCAACTGTTACGGAGCCTGCGCTTGCGACCCGACCGAGATCGTTGCGCGCCAGATCGACGAGCATTACATGTTCCGCCGCTTCCTTTGGGTCTGCCAGCAAGGCTTTCTCGTTAGCAAGATCAGCTGCCGTATCCGCACCGCGCGGCAGAGTGCCGGCAATAGGCCGCAAGGACGCAACGTTGCCGTTCAACTTGACCAATGCCTCCGGTGAAGACCCGACAACCTGCAGGTCGTCGAAATCCAGGAAGAACATGTACGGCGATGGATTGAGCAAGCGCAGTGCCCGGTAGACCTCGAATGGCGCGACATCTGTCCGGCCGCGAAACAGTACCGACATTACAATCTGGTAAATGTCGCCGGCGGCGATGTACTCCTTGCACGCCTCGACTCGCGCTGCAAACTCTTCTTCGGAAAAGCTGGCCTCAGGGGGCGCTATCGTCACCTTGCCGTTACCAGCGGGTACCGCACCGCGCAGCAATCGAATCACCTCGCTGCGCAGCTCCTGGCGCTCGGCTTCGGGGCCGTCATGCAATAGCGCCACGCGCCGAGTCAGATGATCGAACACCAGCAATGACGCTGGAGCCACGAACGCTGCATCCGGAATGTTGTTCTGCGCGGCGGTACTGCGCGGCAGCTTCTCAAACAGACGCACGACGTCGTAGCCCGAAACGCCAACCAGGCCGCCGTCAAACGGCAAGCCTTCTACGACCGGACCGGGCTTTGGTGCGGCGGCCAACGCTGACCGCAGCGCATCCAGGTACTCCGCTTGCGTCGTCGGACGCGGGCGATCGTCACCATCAACTCTGAGGCCGGCATCATCCATACGCACTTCGAGTGCATCCCCGAAGCCGAGAAACGAATATCGCGCCAGGCGCTCGCCGCCCTCGACACTTTCAAGCAGGAATCGTGGCTTAAGCGCGCCGAGCTTCAGATACGCCGATACCGGTGTATCAAGATCTGCTGCTATGTCGAACGGTGCTTGCATTGTTTCCCTGTTGGCGGAATAGAAGAAGGCCCATAAAAAAAGCCCATCTCAACGATTGCGGAGATGGGCTTTGTGTCTTTAGCTCAACTAAACGTCAGTAAGCCGCCCTCTCCTTGTCTGGCAGCCATGACCACTGGTTGTTGCGTTGAATCTGCATGCGTCGAGTATCCCCGTGACTACGATGAAGGTCAATTGTTACAGCTGATACAAGGCCGGCAGAACGAAGGAGAATCCTAGCCACATGATGATAGATAACGGGATTCCCACGCGCAGGAAGTCCGAGAACTTATAACCGCCGGCACTCAGGATCAGCAGGTTGGTCTGGTACCCATAGGGCGTGGCAAAACTCATGTTGGCGCCGAAGATCACGGCCAGGATGAACGGTTCCGGGCTGGCACCTAATTCCGCGGCAATGCTGATGCCGATTGGCGTACCAATGGCCGCCGCTGCATTGTTCGATACGACGTTCGTCATGACGGTCATCAAGAGCAGGAAAGCACTGAGGATCATCGGTGGCGACAGGTTGGAGGCCGCGACGATAAAGCCATGCGCAAGGAACTCTGCCATACCAGTACCCATCAGGGCTTTACCCAGCGCCAGCGCGGTAACAATTATCATCACGACGGGAATGGATAACGCCGAACTCGCATCCCGCCAACCCAGGCAGCCCGTTACGATCATTAGGCCAAGTCCGACCAAGGCACTAACCGAGATCGGCAGAATACCCAGTGCCGCCGCGCCTACGACGAAGCCCATGATCGCGAGCGCACGCTTCGCATTGTGCGTGTGCGGCAGGTCGGTCGTGCCGTCGAGTACCAGCATCGAGCCGCTATCTTTTAGTGTACTGATCGATTCGCCAGAGCCCTGCACCAGCAGCACATCACCGGCGCGCAGGCGAATCATGTTCAAGTCGCCGGTTACCTGCGAACTCGGCGCACGAGCACGATGCAGCGCCAGCGGCATCAAGCCATAACTGCTGCTGAATTGTGCGGCCGCGAGGCTGCGTAAGTGAAGCGGCGAACCGCGCGTGACGACAACCTCGGCGAGCTGCTGACCCTCGGCGCGCAGCGGCGTCTCTTCATTAATGGGGTGTTCAACATCGGTGACGTTGAACAACGTTGCACCGAGGACTCGCTCGTAATGCTTGAGGTTATCCGGCGAGTCTTTTACGAACAGCCGATCGCCGGGCTGCAGAATCACCGACGGCAGCTTGGCCAGAAACAGCGAATCGCTGCGCTGAATCTTGTCGATTCGCAGACCATCCGCTTTTGCCAACACCTCGGACAGCGTCTTGCCATCTGATGCGCCGCCTTCCTTAACGTGCAGCTGTGCACTGAATACTCGTGGCGAAGTATCCGCCATCGGCGGTGTGCGGTCCGGCAGCAACCGGGGCGCCACAAGCCACAGGAAAATAATTGCGACACCGCCAACGATAGCGACCGGCAATACCCATTCGAACATTGAGAACTGATGATCGGGCATCAGCTCCGCAGCAATACCAACGACCAGCAGGTTGGTTGATGTACCAATTGTCGTCGACATGCCGCCAACGATCGTCGCAAGCCCCATCGGCAACATCACTCCCGAGACCGGGAACTTCGATCGCAGGGATGCGCCGACCAGGATAGGCATCAGCAACACAACGATCGGTGTGTTGTTCATGAAGGCGCTGAGTAATGCGCCCGCCACCAGTGTCGCAAGCAATGCGATAACCGGGCGGGTCGCCCAGGCACGGCCAACTATGTTGGCCAGCGGCTGTAACGCGCCGGTAGTTTCCAAGCCCTTACCAACCATCATCAACGCACAGATGGCGATTAGTGCTTCATTACCGAAGCCGGCAAAGAAGTCGATAGGACCCAGTACCGTGACGCCGTCCTGCTCATAGGGATAGATCGCAAATCCGACGACGAGAATGATCAGTATTGCGAGCGAAGACGATTCCAGGGGAATCTGGTCGCGGGTAAAGAGGAATAACGCAACCACGGTGAGAACAAGAACCGCGATTCCGTGAGCATCAGGCGTAATTGGCAACAACACGTCCCTTCAATCTCTGGCCCTGCAAGGTATCCTAGTTCATACCTGTTCCGCAATCATTTGCTGCCCATCTTTTTGCTCCAAAACCGCCCATGCACGGCAGTGGAAGTGTTTGAATTCATTAATATTCCATTGCATTGTGCAGGGTGGCGCAGGAAACGCACAAACGTCAGCGTGGGCCAGCAATGGCAGTAAATCCGAGTAACGGCTGTCCGCTGCTTCGCCGGACGGAAATACGGACCAAGGCGACAACGCGAGCAGATTTCTATGGCGCGTAGCCGCCAGTTTCAACGCCGCCTGCCAACGCGCCTGCCAGCCTGCGAACTTCACGACTGTAGGTGCGTCTTGATCGGGTTCGGCGATGCACAGTGATGGAGCGTGCTCATTTTCCGTCGCCAGCCGGCGCGAATGTTCGTTCGCGGCAGCGCGAATATCTCTGAGAACTTCGCCAAGACTTTGTAACGATGCAAAACTTTGCGGGTCGATGTCGCGCGCGCGAGCCAGATCACCAATCCCGTCAACGGATATCGCAAGACGACGATTTGACCAGCTATCGTGACGCATTGCTGCGGTTGGCCAGTCGGCGTCGTTGTGCATCTCTTCACCGTATGCCACGCAGTGACGAATGCTATCGCGCAGGGTG
>JBPCXZ010000108.1:0-2721 GCA_051008055.1 Woeseiaceae bacterium | reverse complement strand
GCCACAACCGCAATTGGGACACGGCCTGGCGTAAGCCGGAGCCCAAGAGTGACTACGATGTGATTATTGTCGGTGGCGGCGGGCACGGTCTTGCCACGGCTTACTATCTGGCCAAGGAACACGGCATGCGCAATATCGCAGTGCTCGAGAAGGGTTGGATCGGCGGCGGCAATACGGGCCGCAACACGACGATTGTTCGCTCCAACTACCTCTGGACCGAAGCCTCATTGCTCTATGAAAAGTCACTCAAACTTTGGGAAGGACTCAGCCAGGACTTGAACTATAACGTCATGTTCTCGCAGCGCGGTGTTTATAACCTGGGTCACAATCTGCAGGACATGCGCGATATCGAACGCCGCGTCAGCGCCAATCGCTTGAACGGTATCGATGCCGAAGTTGTGAATGCAGAGCAGATCAAGCAAGCAATCCCGCTAATCGATACCTCGCCGAACGCACGCTATCCAATTCTCGGCGCTTCTCTGCAACGCCGTGCCGGCGTGGCCAGACACGACGCCGTGGCCTGGGGCTTTGCTCGCGCTGCAGATGCCTATGGCGTTGACATTATCGAGCAATGCGAGGTTACCGGTATCAACCGCAGCGATGGCAAGGTGACTGGCGTTGAAACCACGCGTGGCACTATCAACAGCGCCAAGGTCGCTGTAGTGGTGGCCGGCCATGCAAGCGTCCTTGCTGATATGGCTGGCTTGCGGCTGCCGGTCGAAAGTCACCCTTTACAGGCTTTCGTCTCCGAGCCGTTGAAGCCGGCGCTCGATACGGTCGTGATGTCCGGTGCGGTGCACGGTTACATCAGTCAGTCTGACAAAGGCGAGTTGGTCATCGGTGCGGGAATTGACGCTTACACCGGCTATGGACAGCGTGGCAGCTTCCAGACTATTGAACACACGATGGAGGCCATCGTTGCCTTGTTCCCTATGTTCAGTCGGGTACGTATGCTGCGGCAGTGGGGCGGTATCGTTGATGTTTGTCCGGATGCCTGTCCCATCATTAGTAAGACGCCCGTCGATGGCCTGTATTTCAACTGCGGTTGGGGCACTGGCGGATTCAAGGCGACGCCCGGGTCCGGTTGGGCATTCGCGCATACGATTGCCCAGGATCGGCCGCACGAGCTCAATGCGCCATTTGCTCTCGAACGATTCACGACCGGCGCACTGATTGACGAGCATGGCGCAGCCGCAGTGGCGCACTAGGGGAAAGACGATGTTATTAATCAAATGCCCCTGGTGTGGCGATCGCGCGGAATCCGAGTATAGCTACGGCGGCGAGGCCGGCATTAAGCGGCCGTTGCAGCCTGAGCAACTCAGCGATGCCGAATGGGCCGACTACTTGTTCAATCGCAAGAACTCAAAGGGTGCACACGAGGAGCTCTGGAACCATGCGCAGGGTTGCCGGCGCTGGTTTGTCGCCGAACGTGACACCGTAACTTACGTGATCAAAGAAACCCGTGAACTCTAAGCGTCTCAATACAGGTGGGCGCATCGATCGCTCGCAGCCAATCACTTTTAGCTTTAACGGCAAGCGTTATGGTGGCTATGTTGGCGATACGCTGGCGTCCGCGTTATTGGCCAATGATGTTTCGTTGGTGGGCCGAAGCTTCAAGCTGCATCGGCCGCGCGGCATTGTAGCTGCAGGTGCCGAGGAGCCGAACGCGATTGTTCAGGTCGGCAAAGGTGCTGTGACGATTCCGAACCTGCGTGCGACCCAGGTAGAGCTTTACGACGGGCTGGTGGCGAGATCCTGCAAGGGCTGGCCAAGCGTCGGCTTTGATTTAGGCGCGCTGAATGATCGCCTCAGCCGCCTGTTTGCAGCCGGTTTCTACTACAAGACTTTCATGCAGCCGAAAGCACTGTGGAAATACTACGAGCATCTGATTCGTTATTCGGCCGGATTTGGCAAGGTTTCACGCGAAGCGGATCCTGATACTTATGAACACCGTAATGAGCATTGCGATGTGCTGGTCGCGGGCGGAGGGCCGGCAGGACTGATGGCTGCACTGGTCGCTGCGAGGTCGGGCGCTCGCGTGATTTTGGTCGATGAGCAAGCTGAATTTGGCGGCTCATTACTGGCGAGCAACGAGGAAATCGACGGTCAGCCGGCGCAAGAATGGGTAACGCAAGTTGTCGAGGAGTTGTCGCGACAGGAAAATGTCACACTATTGCCGCGTAGCACCGCATTCGGATACTACGATCACAATTTTATCGCGGTCGCTGAACGTTGTTCCGATCACTTGGGTAAGAATGATATGCACGCGCCCCGCGAGCGTCTGTGGCGCGTTCGAGCGAAGCAGGTCGTGTTGGCGCAGGGTGCGATCGAGAGACCACTGGTATTCTGTAATAACGACCGGCCAGGCGTGATGACGGCCTCAGCCGTTTCGACATACATTAACCGTTACTCTGTGTGTCCCAGCGACAGCGCGGTTGTATTCACGAACAACGATTCTGCTTACCAGGCGGCGCTGGACTTAGATCGCGCCGGTGCGAAAGTCGTCATAGTTGACAGTCGAGCGGACGGCGCGGCCGCATTGGGCGCCGCTGCACGCGAGGCAGGCATTCCGATTCTGCTGGGGCATGTCGTTTGCAACGTTGTTGGTCGCAGAGAGGTTAGTGGCGTACAGGTCGCTATCTGGAACGGTGATATTTCTGAGTGTGTGACGCCGACGATCAATATTGACTGTGACTTGCTGGCGATGTCAGGCGGTTGGAG
>JBPCXZ010000107.1:0-3687 GCA_051008055.1 Woeseiaceae bacterium | reverse complement strand
AAGCAACTCGCGATTGGGCAACCACCTGTTGCAGCTACAACACTGTACTCATAATAACCATTTTCAGTGTCGTTCCAGCCCGCATTGCCAAAACCAAGGTCGGTCAGGTCGGTCGTGAAGCGGTTTTGCTCAGTACGAAACTGTTGCTGCATGGTCGAGATCTGGACAAGCGCTGATTTGGCTTCGGCTCGGCGCGACTTCTGTACTTGATTAAAATAACTGGGGAGCGCGATCGAAGCCAAGATCGCAATGATGACCGTTACGATCAAAATCTCGATCAGCGTCACACCACGCTCCCTGTTAATAGTAATCACTGTAGCGACTTCCAATTTACGCGAGTTGGCGCATCGCAGATCTTCATGACGGCCTCGGACCCAGCGAATACCGACGTACAGAATGGTTCTGGCGTGGTCGGCGTGCCCGGTTCCGAATGCGTAACGAGTTGTGGTTCGCCCAGAATAGCGGCCTGGTCGTCCACTGCCCTATCGCGTACAACCGTGTCCGGCGCACCATCGTTATCTGTATCCATATCCATCATGCCAGTCGCGTCAAACAGATCGACCGCGTAGAAACGGTTGGAACCACCGGTAAAGTCACACACGTCGGCCGTACCTGTTTCGAACGATGTGAACAACAGTGCGTTCTTAAAGGTACGTGCACGCGCCAGAATTTTCTGGTCGCTAGCTAGTGTAATGAACCAACCTTCTTTCGCATTCAATGCAGAGATTTCTGTATTGAGTGTCGTGCCCGTTGCAGTTTGCAAGATATTCGAAGAAGCATCGTACAAACTACTGATCGTCAGCGCGCTCGGTGTTGTAGTCGGTGCGCCTTTCGCAACATTGCTGTCGACGATGGCGAAGAACTTGTCTTCGATCGTGGTGTTCAACGGATGCGCACGGTAACCCGAGCCTAGTGCTACCGAAGTCACTGTGAGCCCGTTTCGAGTCGTCAATGCGACACTCGGCGGATAGTAGAACCGTCGATTTTCAGCGGCGGTTGAGCCACCGAAGTCCGCGAACAGGTATGGGTTCATAGTGCCGGTAGAGGTGATGTCGCCACCTTCAGTGATATCGACTCGCCATACCTGGGCGCCCATATCGCCGACATACATGCGATCAACATAGCCATTGCCATCAGTATCTTCTGCCCGAACATCTGACGGGATGCTGTACTTCATACCAGGAACATCAACCTTAAACTCCTGAGTACCGGTACCAAGATCATCGGCGCCGATTGAATTCAAGAGACCACCGGTTGCGGCATCAACAATGTAAATACCCATGCCCATGTTGTCGCCATTGGCGTCTCTGGCCTGATCGAGAACGTCTTGTTTGACCGAGTCGTAACCACCACCAAATATCAGTACGGGGCGCGCGGTTGCTCCATCTAAAACTCGGGCAACCGTCATTCGTGACCATGTTTCGCCGAGGAACTCAAAGCCAGGTGTGCCACCGTTGATCTGCCATAACAAATGTGGATCATTCGGGTCCGTAACATCGACTGCGAAGTAACTGCGGCCGCCACGGCGCATGCCAAAGTACAGGATCGCCTTGTCCGTTGCAGGGTCGATCAGGCCATTGCCATTCACGTCGGCTAGCAGCGTCGTCATCGGTCCATCCAGCCCGTAGATATGCGGACCAGCAACGGCACCAGCAATCTGCGACTGCAACGTACCAATCATTTGATTCGGCATGAAGGCCCATAACTCAGTGCCGCCCGCCGTGTCACCCGGACCAGTCGGACTATTCACATCAATTGCATGTAAGTAACCCTGGTTAGTCGTCACGTAGAGGATTTCACCCGCACCGCCGCCGTAGTTGATCGTCTTCGGTTGCGTGTGCAAAGGATCTCCGATGCGTTGGCTTCGTGCCCAGTCGATCAGATTGTCTTCCTCTGCAGTTGTAGGCGAACCTGCCATACCCATAACAGCGCCGGTCAGGGCTGCATTGCCGGTATCCAGGTCGTGGTTACCATCATTCAGGTCAACGTTGGCCACTTCAGACGGATCAGTAATGACGTAAATGTCACGTGACGCAGGACTCAGGTTATCAACCACGCCACCGCTGGTGGACTGGTTGCCATCCGGGCCAGAGCTCCAGAAACTTTGTGAAGTCGACTTAAATACGACTTTCCCGGTGACCGCATCTACCTCCGTTGCAGCGGCACCGTTAACATCTTTGATGATGCCGTCTTCAATAAAGTAGCCTTTGATATTGCCATCCCAGACTCGCTCCTGAACCGGGTCGAACAACGTCAGATAGGCTTTACCACCAGTCTGCAACGTCGTTGTATCAAAACTCGATGCGAACCCTGAGAAGCGCTGGTTGCTGCTGATAACCGCCGAAATAATCGAACGGAATGCGTCGACCAGCGTTGACAGGTCATTAGCCTCAAAGGCCTGGCCGCCGCCAGCATCGGCAACATCGTTCAGGTAGCCCCACGTCGACGCAGCCACAGGCCCCGTCAAGCCAAAGCCAATTGTATAGGTATCTACGGTAGTTCCAGCCAGGGATGGAACCTGATCCTCGTTATGCAGGAACGCCGCCAATTCTTTGCCGCAGTTAGGATACGCATAACCCATGGCTCCCGCGCCAAACGCCGCACTATAGTCATCGCAACTCACATCGTTGCGCGTTATTGACGCATCGGCGCTTGCGATCATGTCGCGAATCAAATACGGCGACGCGGCGTTGCCACTCGAGGTACGTCCATAGTCAACGTTATTTGACGACGGATCTCCGTCAGTCAACAGAACGATACCGGTCTTCTGGCACTGCTCGGTGATCGGTGAAATGTAGCGTCGCGTGTCCAAATAATTGTTGTCACGACGATAAGTACATTTGTCATAGTAGTCGACGCTTCCTGTGCGATTGTTGCTGGTGTTACACGCGTAGGTGCTGCTTGGGCAGCTGTCTGAGTATGAATAATTGGCCGTTGCCAGACACTCGGACTTACTGCCGTCCGACGCGGAGCAGCAGCGATATGGAACGCCGCCAGTCCAGTTAGTATTCCAAAGATTGCCACTTGAATTTGTGATGCACGCAGCTGGCGGAGTCGCGCTGTATGTTCTTACTGTTCCACCGACGCAATAGGTCCCGCATCCAGAGTCACACTGGGTCGCGTTACAGGTTCGTGCGGTCGTCACAGCGGTCTGCGCTGTACAGGCCAACTCCGTGCCGGCGGCTTGTGGGCCGCTACAATTGTTGTAATTAGAACCGCCCGGATACGCCGCGTAGTCGTTACAGGTGCTATTCCAGCCGGTCGGATGGGCCAGCGGTACGTAGAAGTTACCGCCGGAAGTTCCGCCGGACATGCTCGCCGGGTGTGCTGCTAGCCATTGATCGTTATATCGATTTGCGCCTACATTCCAACTGCCGAAAGTTTGGCTCTTACCAAAATAAGGTACTTCGCCACGGAGATACCGCGCCACTTCATACATGGCCTCAACCGTCGGTGTTTCCTGGCTGGCCGCCGTAACCTGAACCATGCGATCGACCACGTCCTTGACCTGCATTCCTGCAGGAATGCTGCTATCGATCAGGCTCGCCTCGCTGTTATGCAGCGCCGCTGGAAATTTGATACCGCTGCCGTCGTAGTCACGAAACGAGGTGAAACCGACCTTAATATCGGGAAGGTTTGCATCATTCAGAATCGTCGTAACAGCGCTCTTCATGATATCTAACCGCG
>JBPCXZ010000106.1:0-2601 GCA_051008055.1 Woeseiaceae bacterium | reverse complement strand
ACGCAATGCTAACCGTGCTGCCTTGCCAACCGACCCACGGGGCAGCCGGGTCGTCAAAATTCCAGCGCCCCGTATAACGGACTGCCGGATTATCCGCAGCGACTTCGGGGTCGATATTCCCGGGGGAACAGGATGCAATGAGTGTCAGTCCAGATAGAACCAGAATCATTCGTATTAGTAGCAACGTTAAGTCTCCAAAAGTCCCCAACGGAATCGTTGTTTCGGTAAAATATACAGGCTTAAACAATAACGGAAATAGAACGGAAAATAGATGGATATAGGTGTAGAACAAAAACTTCTCGGCACTATTGAGTTGGACGCTTTGCGTGACAAAATTCTGGAGCAAGACGAGGTCGCGTGGACAGAACAGGCGGTGCGCCAGCAAAGCTATGAGGTACATCAGGATACTGAGTCTATTGTCATGTTGTTCTGCGACGAGGAATGGCCAGAGGGCGAGATCTACCGGGAAGCGGGCTGGGATCGCATTGCTGATGTTGCTCAGCCGATTATCGATAACATTATCGAGACCTACTACGAGCCAGGTGGTACGGTGCTACGCGCGATGGCCGCCAAACTGAAGGCTAAGGGCCGAATTCGACCGCACCGCGATACGCTGAAGTCGTTTGGTATGGGGCATCGCATCCACATCCCGATCACATCGAGTGAGTTTGTGCGATTTACAATTGGTGGTAAGCCGTATGCGTTTGAGCCGGGTAACATATACGAATTGAATAATCAGCTGACCCACAGTGTCGTCAACATGGGCGATGAGGATCGCATCACCTTTATTTTTGACTATGTACCGGTCAGTGAGATGGACAAGATTGCAGAAAATGGCAGTGAATAAAGTCTTAAGCAAGAAAGAACAAAGCATCGAGCGCGGTCTCGATTTCATGCGTGCAGATCGACCACTACGAACGGAAGAACTCTGCCGTGACTATCTGCAGGAAAACCCAGGCTGTGTGGATCACTTACGACTATTAGGTCATACCCTGACTAAACAGCGGCGTTACGAAGAGGCGGAGAAACAGCTGCGATTTGCATTGTCGCTGGAGCAAAATTATCCGCAGCTGCACGAAGACCTCGGCAGTGTGCTGTCATTGCGCGGCGAATACAATGAGGCGATTGGCGAGTTCGAGCGCGCAATTCGACTCGAGCCAGGACTGCCCCTGGTGCACAAGAAGCTGGGTCAGGCATTGATGTCCGCAGGGCGCGGTGATGAAGCTGATGAAATGCTCGCTATCTATCGTGACAGTGACGAAGACCGGACAGAGATTGCATCTGGCGTTGAGCACATGAAGGCAGAGCGCTTCGACGAAGCGGAGGCGGTGTTCACCAAAGTACTTAAACACAATTCCGACAGCATCAACGCGATGCGCTATCTGGCTGTAACTCTATGGCAGGGGAAGAAAAAATTGGAGGATGCCGAGGCATTATTGCGGCGTACCGTGGAGCTGGCGCCTGATTACGCGGGTGCCTGGTTGATTCTTGGCGCATTGCTCGGCGAGCGCAATAAATACGTCGACACGATCGAAGCCTACAAGACGGCAACGCGTTTGGAACCCAAGAATCCGGAAGCGTGGGGTGGTCTCGGTAACGCGTATTCCATGGCGATGTACCCGGAAGAAGCGGTCAAAGCCTATGCAAAAGCTGTTGACCTGAAGCCGAATTCGCCGGATGCACAGGCCGGCTATGGGCACGCTCTAAAAACAGTTGGCGATCAGCCGGCGGCTCTCAAGGCATTTCGGGCGGCAATTGACGGCCGGCCCGCGTTTGGCAATGTTTACTGGAGCATGGCAAACCTGAAGATTTTCCAGTTTGAAGATGAAGAAGTCGACACGATGCTGGCGCAGGTGGAGGGCGAAAAACTCACCGAGACTGCGGACATCCATATTCGGTTTGCACTCGGCAAGGCTTTTGAAGACAAGAAAGACTACAAGAAAGCCTGGCATTACTACCACACTGGCAATCAGCGCCAGCGCATGACGGTCACGCATGACCCGCTCGATCTTGAGTACCGGTTCGATGCGGTGCGCGAGGTGTTCTCCAAAGAGTTAATGGAACAGGCATCAGGCAAAGGTTGCGACGCGCCGGACCCTATATTTATCGTTGGTTTGCCGCGATCTGGTTCGACCCTGGTTGAGCAAATTCTGGCGAGCCACAGCCAGGTTGAGGGAACCGCAGAGCTACCCATACTCGGTCGGCTCGCGAATTCAATCGGTCGTTATCGCAAGGATGGGGTGCGTTATCCGGAGTCGGTACGCGACCTGCGTGACCGCGACTGGAAAGCCTACGGAGAACAATACCTGGAAGAAAGTCGTCGTTATCGACTGACAGACAAGCCGATCTTTACGGACAAACTACCGAACAATTTTCCGTTTGTTGGCCTGGTCCACCTGATTCTGCCGAATGCAAAGATCATAAACGCTCGACGTCATCCATTCGACAGCTGTCTCGGCGGTTATAAGCAACTGTTTGGCCAGGGACAGAACTTTACCTACGACTTGCTTGATCTTGCGCACTACTACCAGCAATACGACAAGACCGTTAAACATTGGCACGAAGTATTACCGGGTAAAGTCCTGGACGTGCATTACGAGG
>JBPCXZ010000105.1:0-8154 GCA_051008055.1 Woeseiaceae bacterium | reverse complement strand
TTTTGCCGCTCCAGCCAAGCGTCCATGCGTTGTTCGAGCAGGTCCAGCGGCAAGGCGCCGGCGCCGAGCATTTCGTCGTGAAACGCGCGAACGTCAAAGTTGTCCCCGAGCGCAATCTCGGCGCGTTGCCGAATAGTCAGCATCCTCAGCTGACCGATTTTGTACGCCAAAGCCTGGGCCGGGTTGCCAATGTAGCGGTCGATCTCGTTGATAATGTCGAGTTCGGTCTTGGCCGCATTGTCTTTGAAGAAATCAATCGCCTGTTGTCGTGTCCAACCCTTGTAATGCAACCCGGTATCGACGACGAGTCTTACCGCACGCCACATTTCATAAGTGAGCTGGCCGAATTGAGAATAAGGATCCTCGTACAAACCCAGTTCGTAGCCGAGCGCTTCGCTGGAAAGTCCCCAGCCCTCGATGAACGCAGTAAAGCCACCGTAGCGCCGAAAGTTAGGCATATCGCCGAGTTCTTGTTGCAGTGCAATCTGCAAATGATGGCCTGGCATTGCCTCATGCACGCTTAACACTTCGATCTCGTACTTCGGACGCACATCTGGGCGGTACAGGTTGACCCAGTAAATACCCGCGCGACTGCCATCGGCAGCGGGAGACGTGTAGTAGGCCGTCGTCGTGTCTGGTGCGATGGAATCCGGAATCGGTACTACCCCGTAGGGCATGCGCGGTAACTTCCCAAACAGGTTGACCAATTCTGGGTCGATACGCTTGCTGGTTGCAAGATAGGCCTCGTACAGGTCATCCGCATTGTCGTAGTAGAACTGCGGATCTGTACGCAGGAACACCAGGAAGTCGTTGAAGCTGCCGTCGAAATCGACCTCGTTAATGATCTTCTGCATCTCATCGCGAATCCGACGGACTTCGCTCAGGCCCAGCGTGTGAATCTCATCCGGCGACATTGAGGTCGTCGTATATTGACGGGCACGCTGTTCATACCAGGCACTGCCATTCGGCAACGACGATAATCCGATGCTGTCGCGCGAGGCGGGCAGGTAGGTGTTGGTGAAATAACGATCCAGATCGCGATAGGCCGGAATAATTGTGTCTTCAATGCTGGCCCGAGCAGCCGAACGCAGACGCCGTTGCTCGTCGTCGGCAATAGAATCCGGCAGTGTTTCGAAGAGAGCGAAGAACGGGCTGTCCTCGGCGTCGTCGACTAGCTGTACCGCGAGCTGGTCCGGAATACGCTGCATCAAAATTTTGGGCGGCATGTAGCCTTGCTTGCGGCCGTCTTCCGCCAGTGCGATGACTTGTTCAACATAGACATCAACAGCGTTCATGCGAGCCAACCAGTCGTCGTAGTCCTGCACTGATTCGAAACTCAATCGATTCGTATTGTTCTCGAGGTTCTGTACGCCACCGCGGTGGCTGAACGGCATCAGGTACGCATTAAATTGAAAGGAATCGACTCGATTCTGCAGCGAGCGGCGAAACAACTCGAAATTGATCTGATCTGTTTCGCTAATCGCTTCTTTGTCAATCGCGTAGGTGCGCCGCAAAAACTCGCGAGTCTGGTCCTGATAGGCCTTAATCGCGCTGGCACTACGATCGGACCACAGCCGGTTGTAACGGCGATCGCCCTGCGACGATGCGAAGATGGGCGAGTTTTTCAAGCGGGCTTCCCATTCTTCTTCGAGCAGGCTGTTGAACTCGTCACTAGCGGCGCCGAATGCGATACCGGACAGAAACAGAGCGATTATTGCGAAAATGTAGCGGCGATTCTGCATGCCTTCCTCCGAATTTGAAGCAGCCGGCATTGTTACTCGCCTATAGGCGGGTGGCAACCGGCGTAACCTTTGGCTATGATGCGCGCACCAATCAATAGCGCAAGCAGAAGAGACCCCGAATATTTAAACGGGGCGCCGAAGGCGCAACTCGCTCGGAAACGCTCAGGCAGAAGGACTGCTTTCGCTGATTGGCTCTGGAGAGCGGCCGGATAGCGGCCCACCGAAGGGGTATGTGGCTCTAAGCCATTGATCTCTCAGGTTTTGAAGGACAGAGGGGCGGCAGATCGTAATGGTCTGCCGCCTTTTTTTATGGGTCTTCAAGGACGCGAGTAGATGGGATCGAAAACACCGCTGTACGAACAGCACGTGGCCGCCGGCGCTAAGATCGTTGATTTTGGCGGCTGGGACATGCCGCTGCACTATGGTTCGCAGAAGGAAGAGCATCACGTCGTACGCCGCGCCGCGGGCATATTCGACGTATCGCACATGACGATTGTCGATCTGCAAGGCGAAAGCGTGCGTGAATTCCTGCGCCATCTTTTGGCCAATGATGTCGCCAAACTGCAAGACCCTGGTAAGGCCTTGTACTCCGCAATGCTCAACGAGGCCGGGGGCGTGATCGACGACCTGATTGTCTATTACATGAACGACGAGTGGTTTCGGCTTGTCGTCAACGCGTCAACAAGGGACAAAGACCTTGCCTGGATTCGCAAGATTTCAGAATCGTTTTCGGTCACGGTGACTGAAAGGTCCGAGCTCGCAATGGTTGCGGTGCAGGGGCCGCAAGCGAGAGAGATCGCAGCCGTTTGCATCGGAAATGAATATCGGGAGCAAGCGCTCGCGATGAAACCATTCTATGGAATGGAAGCAGGCGATCTGTTTGTCGCACGAACCGGTTACACGGGTGAAGACGGCTGGGAAATTGCTATGCCGACCGAGCAGGCTGCGCGAATCTGGGATCAGTTGCTTGCAGCGGGTATCGCTCCTTGCGGGCTTGGGGCGCGTGACACATTGAGACTCGAAGCCGCGATGAATCTTTATGGCTCTGACATGGACGAAGCTGTATCGCCGCTGGAGGCGGGTATGGGCTGGACCATCGCCTGGGAGCCCGCGGACCGCGACTTCATCGGCCGCGCGAAACTCGAGGAGAAAAAAGCGGATGCAGCGAGGCAGCGCTTCGTTGGCCTGTTGCTCGAGGACAAAGGCGTGCTGCGCAACCATCAACGTGTTGTCGTCGCCGGCGTCGGCGAAGGCGAAATTACCAGCGGCGGATTTTCACCGACGATCGGTCGCTCGATCGCGCTGGCTCGCTTGCCAGCTGGTACTTACGAAAGTGCGCAGGTCGATGTGCGCGGCAAGCTTTTAAATGTACGGATCGTGCCAACGCCGTTCGTACGCAATGGAAAAATAAAAATCGAAGTGGAGATATAGCAATGAGTGATTTGCCTGGAGATTTGTTATACACGAGAGAGCACGAGTGGTTGCGCCGAGAAGAAGACGGCAGCGTCACGGTTGGCATTACGGATCATGCTCAATCGGCACTCGGCGATTTGGTTTACGTGGAATTGCCGGAAGTTGATCAGGAGCTGGACAGTGGTGGTGACATGGCGGTCGTTGAGTCCGTGAAAGCGGCGTCCGATGTCTACGCACCAATATCCGGAGCGGTGTCGGCCGTCAATGACGAACTTGGCGATGACCCCGAAAAAATAAACGCAGACCCTTACGGTGATGGCTGGATAGTTCGAATTCAGCCCAGCGAGGCGATCGACGAGAGTGAATTACTCGCGCCGGACGATTACCAAAAACTGCTCGATGAAGAAGACGCCTGAGAGAGACGATGCCGTTCATACCGCATACAGAAGACGACACTCGCGAGATGCTCGCGGCCATTGGTGCCGACAGCCTTGACGATTTGTTTGACGAGATCCCGAAAGAGTTGCTGATCGACTCGCTTGACGGCGTACCGACAGCGCTCACGGAAATGGAAATTACCCGCTTGATGCGCGAGCGCGCCGCACAGGATGGGGCGCCATTGTGCTTTATCGGAGCCGGTGCTTATGAGCACCACATTCCGACAGCAGTTTGGGACATCGCAACGCGCGGTGAGTTTTACAGCGCGTACACGCCGTATCAGGCAGAGGCCAGCCAGGGCACGCTGCAGGTGATCTACGAGTATCAAACCATGATCACGGAGTTGACCGGCCTCGACGTGAGCAATGCGTCTCTTTACGACGGTGCATCTGGTCTGGCCGAGGCTGCACTGATGGCAGTGCGCTCCAATCGCAAGGTCAAGTCGGGGCGAGTACTGCTGGCGCCGGGCGTTAACCCAACGTACGAGCAAGTTGCTATGGCTATTGCTGGTAGTCAAAACATCAGCTTTGAGCGCCTGCCCGCGGATGCGGTTACGGGTAATGCAGCAGCTGAGCTGGACGCCGGCGACAGTCCAGTCGCTGTGGTCATTCAACAGCCGTCCTTCCCGGGCACCTTGGAAGACGTTGATCGACTGACGGACTGGGCGCATGAAAACGGCGCACTGGTTATTGCCGTCGTTAATCCGGTATCTCTGTCTGTACTAAAAGCGCCAGGCAGCTGGGGCAGTGAAGGCGCAGACATTGCGTGCGGCGAAGGTCAGCCGCTTGGCGTGCCATTGTCATCGGGTGGGCCGTATTTCGGTTTCATGACCTGCAAGCAGAAGTACGTACGTCAGATGCCCGGCCGCATAGTGGGCAAAACAACGGATCTCGACGACAAGCCCGGTTTTGCATTGACTTTGCAGGCGCGCGAGCAGCACATACGACGCTCGAAAGCGACCTCAAACATCTGCACCAACCAGGGACTGATGGTGACGGCAGCGACGATCTATATGTCTTTGCTTGGCTTCGGTGGACTGCAGCAGGTTGCGATGCGTTCGCAGCAAAATACTACGTCGCTAGTGGACAAGCTCGTCGCACTCGATGGCGTCGAACGACTCTACGTAGGACCGTATTTTCACGAAGTGGCGCTGCGCCTGAACAGGCCCGTAGCCGATGTGCTTGCCGAGTTGGCAGCGCGGGATATTCTGGGCGGCTACGACCTCGGTGACGCGTTGCTGGTATGCGCGACCGAAACCAAGACAGAAGCCGATATCGACGCCTACGTCGCGGCAATGGCCGATGTTCTCAACCAAGGAGAGCGGCTCAGCGCCTGATCCCATGGCTATCATTAAATACGACAACGCAACCTATCGAACACACGGTGACTTGCCCGCTATTGGCAGTCGCGCTCCGGATGTTTCGCTGGTCAATACGAAATTGCAGAACGCGACGCTGGCGAACTGGCTGGGAATTCGCAAAGTAATGAACATTATTGTCAGTGTTGATACAGACGTGTGTGCAAAGTCCATGATTGAGTTCGATCGCCGTGCGGCAGGCCTTGACGATGTTGTGGTCCTGAGCGTGTCGTACGATCTGCCATTCGCCTACAAGCGGTTTCAGGAAAAACACGACTTACAAAACATCATCGCGTTGTCGGCTATTCGCCACGAAGGATTTGGCGAGAACTACGGTGTACAGATTGTCGACGGCCCATTCGCCGGCATGTTTTCGCGCGCAGTTGTTGTGCTGGATGAAAACAACACTGTTGTTCACCAGGAACAGCTTGACGACCTTAGTACAGAGCCCGACTACGACGCCGCGTTTCGTGCACTTGGCATCAATGGCGACGAGAGCTAACAGGAAAAGAACATGGAAACCCTGATATTCGAAAAATCACGCAGCGGACGCAGAGCGTTCGCTCAGGCACCAGGAACCTCTGATGCTACTGGCATACCAGATTCATTGTTGCGTGAGGACGTGCCGCGACTGCCGGAAGCTTCGGAGCTGCAAGTGGTACGACACTTTACGCGCTTGTCACAACTGAATTTTTCCATCGACACGCAGTTTTACCCGCTGGGTTCGTGCACGATGAAATACAACCCGCGCGCCTGCAACGCTCTGGCGCTGTTGCCAGGTTTTGCCGGCCGTCACCCACTTGGTCCAGTTAGTCACGGCCAGGGCTTCTTGAGCTGCATGTACGAGTTGCAGGAAATGCTGCAGGAAATAACGGGCATGCAGGGTGTTTCGCTGACCCCAATGGCCGGCGCTCAAGGCGAGCTCGCCGGTGTCGCAATGATTCAGGCGTATCACAAGGCGCGCGGCGATCACGAACGCAATGAAATCATCGTGCCTGACGCGGCCCATGGTACAAACCCTGCGACGGCAACGATGTGTGGTTGCGTGGTCAAAGAACTGCCGACAGGCAAGGATGGCGATATCGAACTTGACGCGCTGCGAGCGGCAGTGGGTCCGAAGACTGCCGGCATCATGTTGACCAATCCGTCGACTCTGGGTGTGTTCGATCGCGGCATTGTTGAGGTCGCCAAGATCGTGCACGACGCCGGCGGACTGCTGTACTACGACGGCGCCAACCTCAATGCAATTTGCGGCAAGGTGCGGCCGGGCGACATGGGATTCGATGTGATTCACATGAACCTGCACAAAACGTTTTCAACGCCACATGGCGGCGGTGGTCCGGGCTCGGGTGCCGTTGGCGTTGGTGAGCGACTACTGCCATTCATGCCGATCCCCGTGGTTGGTAAGAAAGAGCAGAACGGCGAGACCGTTTACGACTGGCTCGCAGAAGATGACTTGCCACAGAGCATTGGCCGGTTGTCTGGCTTCATGGGTAACTCCGGTGTTCTGCTGCGTGCTTACATCTATATGCGCATGGTCGGGCGCGACGGCATGCGACGACTGGCGGAGTACGCGACGTTGAACGCCAACTACCTGATGGTCAAACTAAGTGAGGCAGGCTTCGAGCTGGCCTTTCCCGAGCGGCGAGCCAGTCACGAATTCATTGTTACGTTAAAAACCGAGGCCAAGAAGCTCGATCTGACGGCAATGGATCTGGCGAAAGGTTTGCTGGATCTCAACTACCACGCGCCAACGACATATTTCCCGCTGCTGGTCCCGGAATGCCTGCTGATCGAGCCGACCGAGACTGAAAGCAAGGAAACGCTGGATAACTTCGTTGCAGCGATGATCAATATTGCCGAAGCGGCTAATAGCGGCAAGTCATTCAAGGAAGCCCCTTACACCATGCCGGTGCGGCGCCTGGACGACGTCAAGGCGGCTCGGCAGCTGGATCTGGCATTTCGACCAGAAGAGTGACCTGATCTACTGCGGCAGAGCCGCTAATCTGTTGAAATAGGGAACCGATTGCGTCGGCCCCAGTCCTTTATCAGCAATGGACGAAACAACAGGTAACTTATGAGAACAGGATCAATTTACGCTGCGCTGGCAGTTCTTGCTCTTGCCGCAGGCCCGCTGGCGGCGGAAGAAACGGCATGGAGCAACACGCTGGAGCGGATTTCCTCCGGGGTGGTCTCGATCCGGGTCGATGCCACCCGCGCTTTTGATACGGAATGGAACTCCTCAAGCCAGGCGACCGGCTTTGTGGTCGACGCTGAGCGTGGGTTAATCCTGACCAATCGGCATGTCGTTACTCCAGGGCCGGTCGTCGCGGAGGCGGTTTTCCGTAACAACGAAGAAGTGCGTCTAACGCCGGTCTATCGTGACCCGGTGCACGACTTTGGTTTCTTTCGTTACGATCCGGCCGATCTGCGTTATATCGAACCCGCCGAATTGCCGCTGTCGCCGGAAGGCGCCGGCATTGGTCGCGAGATTCGTGTGATCGGCAACGATGCCGGGGAGCAGCTGTCCATCCTCGCAGGCACAATCGCACGACTGGATCGCAAAGCGCCGGATTACGGGCGCGGCAACTACAACGACTTCAATACTTTTTACTTCCAGGCTGCTTCAGGCACGTCAGGTGGCTCGTCTGGTTCGCCCGTCGTCAACATCGAAGGTGAGGTCGTGGCGCTGAATGCGGGCGCAAACAGTTCCGCAGCGAGCAGTTTTTTCTTGCCGCTGGATAGGATCAATCGTGCGCTTGAGTTAATTCAGGATGAACAAGCGGTAACTCGTGGCACGCTGCAAACGATGTTTGATCGCAAGGCGTTCGACGAGTTGCGTCGTCTGGGTTTGCGCGAAGAGTCAGAACGCATTGCGCGATCCAAGTTTCCGGACCAGACGGGCATGCTGACCATCGAGCAGGTCATTCCTGACACACCAGCCGATGGCAAGCTGGAGCCAGGCGACATCCTGATTCGAATCAACGGAGAGCTTGTCAGCGAATTCGTGCCGCTCGCAGCGATCCTTGACGACAATGTGGGTGAGACCGTCGAGCTGCAACTGGAGCGTGGCGGACGTCAGGTAACCGAAAATGTTGCGGTGACCGACCTGCATTCGATTACGCCGAGCGAGTATCTGCAGTTCGGCGATGCGATCGTCAACAACCTTTCTTATCAACAGGCGCGGCATTACAACCGCAGCGC
>JBPCXZ010000104.1:0-14346 GCA_051008055.1 Woeseiaceae bacterium | reverse complement strand
AGATCAGGCATACGTATCGAGCATCCTGCAACGTTCTGACTGTTTCCAGGGCCGAGTCGCGAATCGCGAACAGGTTCAGATCCAGATCGATTTTCCACAGCACCAGGAATGGGTCGAGATATTCAAGGGCTGGTGGCAGGAGGGCATGCAAGCCTGGCGGGAGCGGAATGCAGACGACGCGGAGCTGGTTTTCCTGTGTGAGCTTGGTCCGCCGCCATACGCAATCACTGACGCCGATCAGCAGGAATTGTCAGATCGCTGGCAGGAGTCGTTGCAGATTCGAGATTGGGCCAGGCAGTTATGGGCCACGTCCTAGAGAATTGTTAATGACGCATTGGCTGCCAGGACATGTAGGTCCCCGATCGCCACAACCATTCCAACGGACCGAAGCGGAAACGTTTAAGCCACCACGCCGAGAACAGCATCTGAAAACCCACTATCGCAACGACAATCAGCATCTGCGACGCGCGCGATATCTGTCCAAAGTAGCCCAACGCATAGCCATGAAAAATCACGACCAGGATTACGGACTGCATGATGTAGTTGGTTAATGCCATTCGTCCGAACGGCGCGAAGCAGCTGAGCAAACGATGCTCCCCTGGCCGATTCATCAGCACGACGATCAACCCAAGGTAACCTGCTGCGAGTACCAGCTGGCCGAGATTGAATGTCCAAAATGCCATTGCGCCAAGTATGTACGAAACATCGGATGCCGGATGCTGCAATAAAAGTAATCCCGACACGGAAAGCATGGTGCCGAATGACAAGCCGAGCGTCATCATCGTATTGAACAGGCGCCGATGCTCACGATGGTTTTTCAGAACGCCACTGGCGACGAACCAATAGCCGATCAGAAATATCGGAATCAACAAGACCAACGTAAAGAAGACTGTCTTTCTGGCCTCAGTGGGAAGACCATTGATTCGGTATTTCAGTACATCTTTGTAGCTGTCTCCCGACATGATGGCGACTTCTTTCATGGCTCTGGCATTAAGTTCAGCCTCTCGCTCGAATCGCGTCTCGTCGTTCAGTTGCTGCTGCCACTGTTCTTGCATGCTGTCATGAGTGGTTTGCATGCCGATTTTCATTCCGGCATAGGTCATCGCTGCCAAGGGCAGCATAAGCATGACAATACCAATCTTCAGGAACGCGCTGGGTGTATTGAAGCGCCGCAGCCAACGGGTCTCGAACAGCAGGACCCAGCCGAGAAACACCAGGCCCGCAAACGCATAGTCGTGCAGGATGTCGCCGTCCCAAATAAAGATCTGGTGCACCATGGCGATGATGAACAGCACCAGCATGCGGCGGATGAACCAGGCTGTGAACGGCCTGCCAGTTTCCTTGGCACGCAGCAGCATGACGGCGAACCCCATACCAAATAGCAGTGCGAACAGCTTGTAGAACTTGCCTTCGACAAAGGCTCTAACCAGCCAGCCGACAGACTGATCGAGTCCGGTCAGGCTGATATCGAAGGTTCTGATGTCAGTACCGCTGCGATTGAACCACTCGATATTCATGAACACGATGCCCAGCAAGGCGAAGCCTCGCAGTATGTCCATGACGTCGATTCGTGTGCTCTCTGTGACTGGTGCAAGCGAAGGGTGATCCTGATCAGACATTAACTTTCCGAGACTCTAGTGAGTGACTGAAATCCTTGACTGGAAATCCGCTATTAGGGATTCGCTGTCAGACGCTTCACCACACGATTCAATGTGCACCAATATGCTCAAGACTATTTCAGCGTTCTTGTCGTTGGTTGCGGCAAAATACTGCGCAAAAACCATGGTTCCGATTGGTTCGAATCCATTGTCTCGTAACCATTCCAGATCATGTTCACCTTCTATCGCTTCTGCAGGCACGTCCATACAGACTGGTCCACTTGAGCGGAAGGTATCGTCGGGCCAATCGGCCTGGGCTAAATTACTGTAATCAGAAGCGCCACTGAGATCGGCAACGGTCTCGGCATGAATCATTAATGCACTGCTATCGTTAATCAGTGCCGCGAGCGAAATGTTGTAAGGGGTACCATCGAACTCGTCAACTCGGTTTTTCGGCTCAGTAGCACGAAAGTTATCGCCTGCAGACACCTCGATCTGAATGTCATGCAGCGTTTGAATTCGATTTTCACTTACCGATATATAACTAAAATCAACGGCCGAGAGCTCTTCGGTCTGTGCAGTCTTTGAAGTGGATGAATTTTCTGGGCTAACAAAAAAATCTGTAAAGATCCCGACAGCAAGTTCTGCCCACAAAAATAAGAAAGCCATGACAATCAGCACACCAACCACGACTCTGGGCCGGCTCGTCACCCTTCTCGATATAAGTACGAACACACTGGCGAAGCCGAACAGCATCGACCCCATGATGATGAAATCCGCCGCATTCCAGTCAACTTCTGCTGAAAACTGCATGGCGATCAATGGGACAAGCAAGATTGCAGCTGTAGCAATCGCAATCCAAACGAAGATGCGATTCTGATGAATCAAACTGCCGTTTTCTCGATCCATGACGCCTAATTTACAGGATATTCAGGGCTGGAGGTATGCCATCATGGGACTGTTCGGAATTGCACTCCGGAAGATGCGATAAAAAGAGGAAAGAATGCCAGAAAAACTAATCGAAGCACCCAGCAGAGAATCGCGGACCTTTCTTGATTTTCCACTGGCCGAAGATCTTGACGATCTTAATGCTGATATCGCTATCCTGGGGATTCCGTTTGGCTTGCCGTACTATGAAAACAAGTTCCCAAATGACCAGAGTCGGGCGCCCGACGCGATTCGTGGTGCGCCGAATGCTGAGGATGTCGCCTACACTCTGAATCACTTTGACTTTGATCTCGACGGCTACTTGTTAGACGAGAAGGACATCAAAGTCGTTGATTGCGGCAATGTCGTAGCGGATCCTGCGGATCACATGCAGCACTATCGCTACGCCGAGAAGGCGGCACGCAAGATCTTTTCCAGCGGCGCCATCCTGGTAGCACTTGGTGGAGATCACGGTATCCCTGTTCCTGTGATGCGGGCACTCGATGTTCTCGACGGATCAATCACGCTGGTGCATATCGACGCGCACCTGGATTGGCGCGACGAGATCAACGGCGTGACGGAGGGATACTCGAGTCCTATCCGGCGCGCATCCGAGATGCCCTGGATCGATAAAATCGTGCAGATTGGTCTGCGTGGAATCGGTAGCGCAAGAGCACCCGAGGTAGAAGACGCGCGCGCTTACGGTGCCGATCTCATTTCAGCCTACGAGATGCATGATATCGGCATGGATGCCGTGCTGGATCGAATTCCGGACGGCGGCCCTTACTACCTGACAATCGACGCCGATGGTGTAGATCCGACGATCATGCCGGCGGTCATGGCCCAGACGCCAGGTGGGCTGGACTGGATGCAGCTGAGAAAACTCATACACGGACTGGTGAAAAAAGGACGCGTGGTTGGTATGGACCTTGTTGAGATTGCGCCACAACACGATGTCGGAAATACCACCATGATCCATGCGGAGCGGCTTATCTGTAACTTTATTGGCGCTTCAATCCGGGCGGGCCACTGCGGCTGAAATTAGCTACTCAATCGTCGGACGATTGTCGAGATAGTAGCGCACCGCGTTCTGAACATGCCTGAATCGGTCTCCGCCAAGATGCTTGCCGCCATACCAGCGAGTGACAACGACAATATGGTTTCGAATCCCCTCTCGGTCCAGCATTCTCGCAATCACCATGCCAGCACCCGCTTCACCATCATCATTCTTGACCGGGCCTGAATCTCCAACGAATGCCCACGTGTTATGGGTCGCTTTCGCAAATTTCTTTTTGCAGCAGAGGGACTTAATAAAGACTCTGGCCTCTTCCGGCGAGCTACACGTTCCACCTGACACCGAATACTTCGAACCGCGATCCGAAATGATTCCGTCAAATGTCTGCATAGAATCGTTTAGTTGACTAGTCATTGGGGCGGCTAGCGGCCAAAAGCGGTCATTTGCTATCTGGGTGTCCGAGGTCTTTTTCGAGTTCGATGTAGATCTCATCGAATCCGAGTGCTGCGTAAAGGTCACGCGCGCCGCGGTTCGCTGCCATCACTGATATGCGCAGCCAACGGACGTCATTATCACGAGCGTATTGTTCAGCGGCCTCCATAAGATCTTTGCCCAGGCCGGAGCCGCGAAACTCCTTTCTAACCACAAGGTCTGCGACCAAACCGAATTCGATATTGCCATCGTCAAGATCGTCGCTTTGTACGCGATTTAAAATGGTTACGTAGCCGGCAATGTCGCCGTCAACATCTGCCACCAAAACCTGCCCATCGCACTGATGGCAGCGATGCAACATTTCCACTATGTATTCGTCGGCAATGTCTTCGCCACTTGGCATGCGCGCGTCAATGTTGCGTTCGAAATTCTGTAATTCGATCATGCAATCACGCAAGCCAACTGAGTCAGACTCGTTGTTTAGTTTGCGAACGATCATGCTTACTGCGCTCAAACACCCAGCGCCTTGCCGGCCAGGTAGGTTTCCTCATCACTGGTATTCTCGCGACCGAGCACGGCATTGCGGTGCGGAAAGCGGCCGAAACGTTCGATGATGGACAGGTGCCCGACGGCATATTTGTCGGAGCCGTAGCCCTCGGCATTGATCTCGCGAGTCTTCTTGAGGCCGACATGCTGCATGATCAGATCTTCGGCGTGACGGAAGGGCAGGTAGGCAAATGAGCGCTGCTCCAGTGTGAGTTCCTTATCCAGTTCCTTGTCGATCAGTTCCTTCGCGAGTTCAAGCGCTTTGTCGTCAGCGGCAAACGCATCGGCTGAGTCGCGATGAATGTTTCTCGAGAACTGATCCAGTACGACGATCAGGCCGAGATAGCCCTCGGCGCAATCGCACCAGTGATCGAGCTCGCCGGTCTTTGCCTGTTCGAGTAGCGCACCGAATTTTTTTTCGAGCACTGCATCGAATTCATCACTCTGCTTGAACCAGTTGGTCTTCTCTATTTCTTCAAACCAGAAACGGCAGACGTCGTTAGCAACTACGTCACTCATTGCCAGTCTCATTCTTGAAGATAAGTCCACCCTTGATCACCACGTCGACCTCACGCAGGAGATTGATGTCATCAAGCGGGTTACCGCTTACGGCAATCAGGTCGCCGTAACGCCCAATTTCAATCGCGCCAACATCGGCGCTGTTGCCAATGTGATCGGCCGGGACCGAGGTGGCTGACCTGATAGCATCCATCGGAGACATGCCGCGCTCGACCATGACTCCGAACTGCCAGGCGCCCATGTGATGCGGTAGCACACCGCTGTCGGTGCCGTAGAGGATCGGAATGTCGGCTGCGTAAGCTTTCTCGAAAACCACCCGCTGAGCTTCGGTTGTCTCGAAGTTCTTGCGCATGAATTCTTCGGGATAATTCTGCTCGCGACCGACTTCCTCCGTGTAGGTGCCGTTGTAGACGTCCATCGACAATGCGATACCTGCTTCGGCCACCATCGCGATGGTTTCGTCATCAAGCAGTGAGGCGTGTTCGAATGTGTCGACGCCGGCACGCAGCGCGTCCTTGCCAGACTCCGTGCTATGCACATGAGCAGTCACTTTGAGACCTGCTGCATGCGCGACCTCAACGACAGCTGCGATCTCTTCCTCGGTCATTTCGGGCGCGCCGGGAACACCGCCAAACGCAAATACAGCGCCCGATGCGATGACCTTGATCAAATCCGCACCACGCTCGATTGCGAGCTGCGTTTTTTCTGCGAACTCCTCGGGACCGCGCGCGACGCCTAATTGTGACCCAGCAGGGATCTCACTTTCATCATGGCCCGGAATCACCATGTCGCCACCACCGGCGGGTATCGTCAGATAGGGTCCGGCGTTGAGAATTCGAGGACCAACGAGTTCGCCGGCTTCGATTTCATCATCGACCAAGTAGATTGCTTCAGGAAAGTAGGCGCCGAGATTCCAGATGGTGGTAAAACCAGTCAACATGGTTTCGGTAGCGAATTTCCTGGCCAGGTCATTCGTCTCTGCGGTCGTTCGACGGTAGTAAATGGAGAAATCTTCGTAATCCTCCGGCTGACCGTCGAGATGCGCATGAGTATTGGTCAATCCCGGCAAGCAGGTCTTATCGCTCAGGTCGAGAAAGATCATGCTCGGGTGAATCTCGGCATCGCCGTCGACGATCATCTCAATGCGACCGTCGCGAATAACTACCATTCGGTTGTGATAGACATCGTCCGAGATACCATCAATCAAGGCGCCACAGCGGACAAAAAGATTACCGCTGTCAGGCTGAAACGGAGCGTCCGCTAGTTCGGGCGGCGAGCCCTTGCAAGCGGCGAGAAGCAGAACTACGGGGATCAATTTCTTCATGATTCGACAGTAACAGGCGCCAGCCGGTTTTGTGAAGTATGCTTTGTCCATGCACGATAAAACCCGGTTTAATGCATTGCTCGACGCCGGCCTACCGATCGTAATCGATGGTGGACTGGCGACTCAGTTGGAGGCGCAGGGCTGTGACCTCAGTAATCCGCTGTGGTCTGCCTCAATGATTCAATCGGACCCGTTACAGATCGTCGCAGCGCATCGTGTTTACCTCGATGCCGGTGCCCGGATCATCATCAGTGCTAGCTACCAGACAACCGAACCGAATCTGGTTGCGGGTGCAGCGCACCTGGCGTTGCGAGCGCGAGACGAGTTCGTTGCTGACAATGCGGATGCAGAGTTTCCACTGGTCGCGGCGAGTATCGGTCCCTACGGAGCGGTGCGCAGCGACGGCTCGGAATATACTGGCGACTACGACAAGGATCGCGCCGGACTAGTCTCGTTTCACGAGGCGCGCATTGCACAGTTGGATGTGAGCGCAGTTGATATCCTGGCCTGTGAAACTATCCCTTCAATCGATGAGGCAAGCGCCTTATCCGAGCTGCTGCTGGGAGTTGCCACTCCCGCATGGGTAAGTTTTTCATGCCGGGACGACGCCCGTATCAATGATGGCACTAGAATCGAGATCGCGGCGCAATTGTTTCAGGATCATCCTAACGTGAAGGCCATCGGCGTGAACTGCACGGCGCCGCAATACGTCGAGTCACTCATAGGGAAGATCAGGGCATCATTGCCGGACATGCCGATTGTTGTGTACCCGAATTCTGGCGAGAAATTTGATGCCGGCAGTAAGACATGGTCGGGAATGACAACGACCGACGACTGGGTCGCCGCCGCTGCGGCGTGGCGTGTCGCCGGCGCCAGCATTATTGGTGGTTGTTGTCGCACCACACCCGAGCATGTCGCTGCAATTAGTAAGAGTTGATCTTGAACTCTGAGTACCCGGCAAGCTACTACGCGGCTACGGCCATTGGCGGTCATGATCACCCAGCATTGCAGGAAAGTATTCGAGCTGATGTCTGTGTAATTGGTGGTGGCTTTACCGGTTTGTCGGCGGCGCTGAATCTTGCAGAGCAAGGCTTCGACGTCGTACTGCTGGAAGCTGAACGTATTGGTTTCGGAGCATCGGGGCGAAATGGCGGCCTCATTGGCAGTGGGCAGCGTAAAGATGTTACGGAAATGGAAAAGCAGTTCGGTCTCGAACGGTCTCGCGAATTCTGGAGATTTGCCGAGGAAGCTAAGGCTGATATTCGTCGGCGAGTAACGAAACACAATATCGAATGTGACCTGCAGCATGGTCAGGTCGTAGGCGTGCATAAGAAGAGCTATGTTGGTATGGCGCCGGAAATTGCCGACGCGTTAGCGGAACGCTATGACTACCCGCACGCGAGGGCGCTGAGCCGCGACGAAACGCGCGCACTGGTTGCGACAGATGACTACCTGGAGGGGCTGCAGGACTTGCAGGCGATGACCATTCATCCCCTGAACTACGCGCTGGGCCTCGCCAGGGCCGCCCGCGAGGCGGGCGTGAGAATTTTCGAGAACTCACGCGTGTTGGATTACACGCGTAGTGACCCGGCGACGGTCAGAACGGCGAGCGGCTCCGTCGCAGCATCATTTATCGTCCTGGGTTGCAACGGCTATCTCGGCAAGCTGGAAAAGCGGGTCGCGAGCAAGATCATGCCGATCAACAACTTCATCGTCGCGACTGAGCAGCTGGATGAGGCGCGTGCGAATGCACTCATACCCGGTCGTTACGGAGTTCACGACACGCGCTTTGTTGTAAATTACTTTCGCATGAGTTCAGACCGGCGACTGATCTTCGGTGGGGGCGAGAATTATCGGGCGAAATTCCCGAAGGACATCAGTGCTTTTGTCAGACCGAAGATGCTGAACCTTTTCCCGCAATTGGATGATGTAAAAATTGACTATGCGTGGGGCGGCACGTTGTCCGTGACCGTTAACCGGTTACCACACGTTGGCCGCTTGGCACCTAATCTTTTCTTCGCCCAAGGTTATTCGGGACACGGTATCTCAATGTCGAATTTTTCCGGCAAAGTCATCGCCGAAGCAGTTGGCGGTACTGCAAGCCGATTCGATGTACTTGCCAGTATCCCGACGTATACTTTTCCGGGCGGCACACTGCTGCGATTTCCCGGCATGGTGCTGGGCATGTTGTACTATTCATTAAAAGATCGGCTGTAGGAAGAAAGATGAAAAACAGGCAGGTGCTGCTCGCAAGCAGACCATCAGGTTTGGTGACGCTCGACAATTTCACGGTCGCTGATGGCGACATAGGTGAGCCTGCTCAGGGCGAAGTACTGGTGCGCAATATATTCATGTCCGTCGATCCGTATATGCGCAGTCGCATGAATGATGCGAAGTCCTATATCCCACCGTTCCAGATTGGCGAAGTATTGCAGGCCGGTGTTGTTGGTGAGGTCGTCGCCAGTAACTTTGACGGAATCGAGAAGGGTGATCACGTCATGGGTATGCTTGGTTGGGAGAACTACTCAATATGTGATGGCCGCCTGTTGCGCAAGCTGCCGCAGAGCTCGGCGCCGTTGTCGTGGCATCTGGGTATCCTCGGCATGCCTGGTATGACGGCCTACGTTGGCCTGATGAAGATTGCCGAGGCCAAAGCGGAAGACCAGGTCTTTGTGTCTGCGGCATCAGGAGCGGTCGGCAGTGTTGTCGGTCAGCTTGCGAAGATTCTGGGTTGCCGAGTCGCCGGCTCTGCGGGCTCTGACGAAAAAGTTGCCCTCCTTAGAGACGAGTTCGGCTACGACGCAAGTTACAACTACAAGAGCAGCGACTCGTTGGCGCGCAGCGTTAAGGACGCCTGTCCGGACGGTGTCGACGTTTTGTTTGAGAATGTTGGCGGCGAACAAATGGAAGCCGTGCTCTGGAACATGCGAGATTTCGGACGTATCGCTCTTTGCGGCATGATCGCCGACTACAATGCCGAGGAACCGCCGCCTGGCCCAAGGGGTATGATGTTAATGGTCGGTCGGCGCATCACAATGCGCGGTTTCATTGTCACAGATCACCCGGAAGCTTGCGAAGAGTATGTTGGCAAGGCTGTTGGCTGGATCACCGAAGGCAAACTCAAATACAAAGAAACGATTTCTGAAGGCGTTGAAAACGCACCGCAGGCTTTCATCGACCTGTTGCAGGGCGGCAATGTTGGCAAACAGATCGTCCGGCTGTCCTGATGGCGATACGACCTATTTTACGAATCGGTGATCCGCGCCTGCGCGAGGTCGCAAAGCCTGTTGAATTATTCGATACGCCCGAGCTGCATGAGCTTATCGAAGATATGTTCGACACGATGGAAGCGGCCGACGGCGCCGGCCTCGCTGCACCACAGATTGGCGTGCCGCAGCGTGTCATGATTTTCAGCGTCGATGCGAACCCGCGCTACCCTGATGCGGAGTCGGTGCCCAGAACCGTGCTGATCAATCCCGAGTTCTCGGTTGTCAGCGATGAAATAGACGGCTTTTGGGAAGGCTGCTTGTCAGTTCCAGGTATGCGCGGTTATGTCGAGCGTCGCGCCAAGATCGATTATCGCGGTTACGACGCGTCGGGTATGTTGATCGAACGCGAGGCAGAGGGGTTTCACGCGATTGTTTTTCAGCATGAGTATGATCACCTCGACGGTATCTTGTATACGGACCGGCTCGCCGACCCGAAGAAATTCGGGTTTGTCGATGAGTTGGCTGCAGCGGACTTGACCTGAGAGTTATGGCAGCGCAGTTTTCAAATGCGGTAGTCACTGGTGGCGGCAACGGCATTGGTGCAGCGCTGTGCCGCCGGTTGGCGAAAGATGGCGCCAACGTTGTAGTTGCAGACCTGAACTATGAAGCGGCCGAAGCCGTCGCGGCCGAAATAGGTGGTGTTGCTGAAGGACAATTTATGATTACGCCGCACCCCGAGGTGCTTGGGTACCTGCAACACAAGGCGGCAGATTACGATCGATGGGTTGGTGGTATGCGAAAGTTACGCCGTTCCTTTAGCTCGGAAACCTGACAAAAGTCTTAACCAGCATCATCGCGTAAGTAGTGGGCTCTGGCCTCGGGCCGTCTAGTACTCCCATCTGCCGCAGCTGAGTTTCGAGGCGCTCGAGAATAAACTCCAGCGACAGGTCATCACTACCACTTCGCCACAAGGCTTCCTCATCTTTGTCTTTGAAGCAGTATGCTTTCCACGAAATGGAGTAGCGCAGATCCGGCCAGCCGAAACTTTCGAGTTCGTCGTCGCCATTACGCAGTTGCCACTGCTCGTCGCCAAGATAGTACAGGCGAGTATCCTGAGTAATTTCAGGCATCTCAATCTGTTTTCTGGCGACGCGCTCGACGCCGTGAAATACAGAATCGGTATCGATCAAAATGGCTGAGTTGTGGCTTGCGGCGATGGACTCGCGGTCGCCTTTGATACCGTTCGGGTAAAAAGTAAACGCGCCGCCCTTGGCCGCACCGAACCATGACACACACGTCACGATAGGAATGCGCCACTCGTCGAACAGTCCCGAGTGCAGCATGACAACAATCAGCCATTGCGGTAGCACCTTGCGATTGGCGCCACGAAACTCCGGTACGTCGGTGTGCATGGCAAGTTCCTGCCCAGGTACGAGCAGGTTGGCGTAGATGATTGACGGCACAACGATATCGCGGCCGGAAATTCGGCGCGCGGCGTCGGCGATATCGGGGTGCTCCATGAACGGTTCGATGCCAGGTGCTTTGACTTCGTCGCCATAGACGTAGGTTTCGCGAAAATAGTTAGTCCGTTTGATCGCGGTGTCCCGGTCTTCCTGATTTCCCTGACCGTCAATACCGCTCTCGATATAATTCAGAGCAGCATCGAATCTCTGTGGCAGCTCCTCGCCAAGACTATCGCTGGTGGCTTCATCAGCATAAGTGCCGAAGGAGCCAAAGCGTTCGGCGATGCTTAGCATGTTGTCTGCGTCGCCCTCCGACAGAAATGGATCAAGATGGGTATAGGTTGCAGACATTCATTGTCCTTGCTGAGAGTTTAAGAACCACATGACCATAACGTACTGCACCGGCTGCGTCGTTAGCAAGGCGACGACTTAGTCGAAATTAACGCGGGTCAGCGTCTGCTTGCCAACAATGAGTGGTCTTGCCTTGTGTTCAGGGATCACCTTTACATCGAAAGCTGCTGCTTTCTTGAATACGAAAACGAAGTGTGCGGACTTTCGGTCGCAGGGCACAGTCACGCGCTTCTTCGAGCCATCGTCAAACGCAAAAATGACTTCCGGCTCCCACGGCTGCAGTAGGAAAATCTGAAAGTCGTTGGCGGTTAAGGAAAGTTCGTATTCCTTCGACCTCGCAGTATCGATCTTAGTCGATATCGCGGCGTGGTTAGTGAATAGGTGCACGGCGCAGTGCCAGGGTTTCGTCGGTCCGCTCGGGTTGAACGAAAGATATCCATCCCAGCAGAATCCAGTGTCGGTACATTCATCCAAAGCTAGCTTTACAACTCGCTTCTGGGTGACCGTCCTCGAGTCGTCAAAACGAATTTCGAGGAACGAGAGGGTTTCCTCGCCTTCGATCTTCGGCAGACACTCGATGGGCATGTATTGATGGATCATCAAAGCGAAACAAAATTCCCAACCAGTGGATGTGTATTCCTTGATTGAGTACATCCAAATCGACGGATTGGCGGATAGGGCCGTCGGGCTGCCAAGATTGTCCAGGACGTCATCTCGGCTTGTCTTGCCGACTTCAATCCGAGATCTTGGCTTGTTATCCAGGTACTGAACGTGTGTTTCCGGCAGGTCCGGGATGGGTACTGCGATGCACCCGGCCAACAGGGGCAGCATCGCCAATGCGATCAATAAATTGATCGACGTCGAACGTTGAGTTTTTAGTAGGCGTCGCGTCACATATGCAGTATTTGGCAGCTACACGGTGATTGCCTGAGCACTAACTGATGTCTTTCTGATGTTCGATGCGAGAGGATTCAGGCTAGCGGGCTGGTAGACTGGGCAAAAACAAGGAGCTGCATCAATGGAACTTGGATCATTCTCAGTCAGCCTTGCAGTTAAGGATCTGGTGGCGTCGAAGACCTTTTATGAAATTCTCGGTTTCGAAGTAGCGGGAGGCGATGCCGAGCAGAATTGGTTGATTCTGCGCAATGGCGATCATGTCATCGGCCTATTCCAGGGCATGTTCGATAAGAACCTGATGACGTTCAATCCTGGTTGGGATCAGAATACGAATGAGCTTGATTCATTTACGGATATACGAGCGATTCAGCAGGAGCTCAAAAAGCAGGGCGTTGCGTTAAGTATGGAGGCGGATGAGTCGACCACTGGCCCGGCCAGCATCATGCTCGAGGACCCGGATGGCAATCAGATTCTTATCGACCAACACCGCTAGCGTTGAACAACATTGACATTCTCACGAATTCTATCGGTCGCTTTGCCCGTACTTCACTCGCATTGCTACCGACTCCAGTGCATCGGCTCGAGAATTTCGGCAGGCAGATTGGCCTGCCGAATTTGTGGATCAAGCGCGACGACCTGACGGGCCTGGAAGGTGGCGGTAACAAGACGCGCAAGCTGGAATTCCTGGTGGGCGAGGCGATCGAGAGCGGTGCCGACATGCTGGTTACCGCAGGGGCGATTCAGTCCAACCATACGCGCCAAACAGCGGCGGCAGCAGCAAAGTGTGGTTTGAAGTGCGCACTATTGCACTTTGGCTGGACTGAAGACGCAGGTCCTCTGTATCGGCAGGCCGGCAACATACTTTTGAGTAGCCTGATGGGCGCCGAGCTTTACCTTGACGAGACGCCGCGACCGATTGAAGACCAAAGTCCATTGCGGGATTTCTGCGAGCGACTGAAGAACGACGGCCACAAACCTTATCTGATTCCCGCCGGCGCCTCGGAACACCGGCTTGGAAGTCTCGGCTACATGGCCTGCGCCGGTGAGTTTGTTAGCCAATGCGACGCAATGCAGCTGCGGCCGGACTACATTGTGCATTGCACAGGCAGCGGCAGCACGCAGGCGGGCTTGCTCGCAGGTCTTGAACTGTTAGGAGAAAAAATAGCAGTTATCGGCGTCGCCGACGATCATGAGACGGATATCAAACAGGGACGTGTACTAGAACTCGCGAACCAGGCTTTGCTGGAAGCAAACTCAGATCGGCAACTATCCGAAAAAGACGTCGAGATTATCGCCGCGGATCAAAGCGAATATGGCAAGGCTGAAGAGGCAACGCTGGAGCTGATAAGGAGTCTTGCGAGTAGCGAAGGACTCGTCGCTGATCCGGTCTATGAAGGTAAGGCACTGCGTGGCTTGCAGCTTCTCCTGGCAAGCGGTCGAATTGATCCAGGCGACAATGTTCTGCTGATGCACTTGGGTGGGACCCCGGCAGTGCATGCCTATGCTAACCAGTTCGGACCGCCGCGATTTATTGAAACTGGAGGGTCTCAATAAATTCAGCGATTTACATCCTTAGAACGACTTTGCCCCGCGCGCGTCGCTCAGTGATCGCACTGAATGCCTCGACGTAATCGCCCAATGCATAAGAATCCGTAACCCGCGGCGTCAGTTTGCCCTCCGCGATCAAGGCAGAAATCTCAGCAACATTTTGCATTTGTAACTCAGGATTCTTGGCTGCCCACGTGCCCCACCAGACGCCGATAATGCTGGCTTCTTTTAATAGTGCGATGTTGGCGGCGAATTTCGGGATTTCTCCGTCGGCAAAACCGATTACCAGGTAGCGGCCATGCCATGCCGTCGCGCGAAACGCCTGGTCGGTGTACTCGCCGCCGACCGGGTCATAGACCACGTCAACGCCATCGCCGCCGGTCATTTCCTTAACGGCTTCTTTCAAAGGAGTGGTTGTGTAGTTAATGAGTTCGTCTGCGCCCGCCGACTTCGCAAACTCGAGCTTCTCGTCGGTACTGGCAGCGGCGATCACGCGTGCGCCCATCGCCTTGGCGAT
>JBPCXZ010000103.1:0-8138 GCA_051008055.1 Woeseiaceae bacterium | reverse complement strand
ACGGCGGCACTGACCGGGTGAATCTCACTCATTTTGCTTTTTTCCTATCCAGCAGTCGCTGGGCCTGTAATAGATGTGGCCGGTCGATCATCTCGCCGTCAAGCCCAAGCGTACCTGCACCTGGATTAGCCTCGAACAGCGCCAGAATTTTCTCGGCTCGGTCAATTTCCTCCGCCGTCGGCGTAAAAGCGCCATTGATGATTTCAACCTGGCCCGGATGAATGGCCAGCATTCCGCCGAAGCCATCACGCCTCGCATTCGCGGCATACTTTGCCAGACCATCGAGGTCGCGAAAATCAGTAAACACCGTATCGATTGCGATAACTTCGGCTGCCGCAGCAGCAAGCAGGCATAACGAGCGTGCCAGTTCAAAAGTCGGCAACCAATTCCCCGTCTCATCTCGATTCGCCGTGGCGCCCAATGCCGCACTCAAATCCTCTGCACCCCAAGACAAGCCGTGCAGTCGCGAGGTAGTGCCGGTGCCGGCATAGCTGTGCAGGTTGAACAGGGCCTCCGGGCGCTCTGTGCACAGTGAAATTATTCGAGTCTGACCTGCTTCGAGCGCGTGCTCCGCTTCAAGCTGATCCAACTGGCCGGCCAATTGCTGAACATCGTCTACACTGCGCGGCTTCGGCAAAATAATACCGGCGGGCCCCGCCGCCATGATGCCGGCCAGGTCGAGCGGCGCGTCGGTGCTGTCGATCGGGTTGATCCGAACCCACACATCGTCCTTGCCTTGTAAGAACTCAGCCGCAAGCTTGCGCGCCGCTGGCCTGGCCTCGGCGGCGACCGCATCCTCGAGGTCGAGGATCAGGGCGTCTGCGCCAACATCAGCCGCTTTGGCAAGCTTGCGCTCGCTGTCGGCCGGAACGAACAGGTAACTGCGGTTAGTCACGGTTTCTTAAGCATCAGGGCCGAGCGTTTGCACACACCGACCAGTTCATCGTGCTGATTGAATGCTTTGTGCTCGAATATGACGATGCCGTTGTCTGGTCGCGACTTGCTGTCACGCACTTCCAGCACTTCGGAGGTAACTCTAATCGTATCGCCATGAAAGAGTGGCTTTGGAAACCGAACCTCGTCCCAGCCAAGATTGGCAACCGCCGTGAGGTGCGTCGTCTCATTAACAGAGATGCCTACCATGAGTGACAGAGTTAGACAGCTGTTCACCAGTGGCTGACCGTACTCCGTACTTTTCATGTATTCCGCATCGAGGTGCAATGCGGCGGGATTGTGCGTCATGGTCGTGAGCAGGACATTATCTGCTTCGGTAATTGTTCGTCGGATCGGGTGATCAATAACCTGCCCGACACTAAACTGCTCGAAATAGAGTCCCGGCATGATTACTCCTTGTGTTGCTCAGCCCGTTCAATGGCGGCAACTATCAGCTCGCGTGCTTCGGCCGCTCCGTGCCAGTCGCCAATTTTGACCCACTTGCCCGGCTCCAGGTCCTTGTAGTGCTCGAAGAAATGCTCGATCTGCTGCAGGGTAATATCTGGAATATCTGAATAGTCTTTGATGTGATCATGACGTTTGGTCAGGTCCGATGACGGTACCGCGATCACCTTTTCATCCTGACCAGCATTGTCCTCCATGATCAATACACCTACCGGGCGTACGTTAATCACACAGCCAGGTACGAGTTGCCGCGTATTGCAGACCAGCACATCGATGGGATCGCCGTCGTCGGACAAGGTGTGCGGAACAAAACCGTAATTACCCGGATAGAACATCGGCGTGTAAAGAAACCTGTCAACGACAAGGACACCGGAGTCCTTGTCCAGTTCGTACTTGATGGGTTGCCCGCCGACTGGCACCTCGATGATGACATTGACATCATCGGGCGGATTATTGCCGATCTGGATGGCATCGATACGCATGATTGGGTAGTCCCAAGTTTGTTATTGGTTTGGCCCAATCTTACCAGAAATAAGAAAGGGCCCGTCCCGCCAGGACGGGCCCTTCTGCCCCCTAATTTGTCAGCAAACTTATTCGATCGATTTGCTGAAACTTACGACAACAGCGCGACCCATGATTGCTTCCGCCGGGTACACACCCAAAGGCATGTTATTGATGGTATTGCCTACAAAGGCGTCGTCATGAATCAGGTCAGGCTGCTCGTCAAACGCGTTTTCAATAGTAAGAAACGCGCTCCAGCTATCCCGCGTGTACGACAGGCTGAAACTGTGCGAACTGAAATCGCCGATAAACGCAACTTCGTTGTCAGCCAGACCGCCGTCGATGCGCTGCGCCTCCGTATCTTCACCTTCGCTGAAATAGGTGAGACGATGACTAACGCTCCAGTCACCAAACGCTAATCGCGCCGTAGAGTATATGCGCCACTCTGGAACGCCAATTGAGCCCACCAGTTTGTCAGATGTTTCGGCGAACAGACCTTTCTCATACTCCAGGGTCTTGGTGAAATCCGCATTCCAGGTCAACGTCGTCGAACCGAATTCGGTAGCGAAGAATGTTGAGAAACTCAGGTCTTCGTAGTTTTCCACTTCGATATTCGCGACCGACTCGTCAACCAGCAGCAAGAAGCGCTGATCGGGTACCGCATCCAGGTTCCTGGTTACGCGCCCGCACAGTGGATCGGAAAACCCGGGGCTCGTGTAGCACTGATTCAGAACGAATCCGGCCGACGGTTCGGCAACTGCGTCCGTGATTTCCAGGTTGGTCAGATCGATCGAAATCTGCAGATCGAAGCTATCTGACCAAGGTTGCGTGAATACCGCACCGACAGACCAGGAATCGGACGTTTCCGGACGCAGGTCGTCCGCGCCACCCGAAACACTGGGTACGCTTGGCGCCCCATTCGCACCCAGCGTGAACGGATCGACGCCTTCGGAGATGCAGTTATCGATGATGATCTGCGAGCGATCGTCATTCGGCGGCGGAATACAAGGATCGATGAACGCACCCTCAAATCCTGTCTGATCGGCAATAAACAGCTCTTTCAGATTCGGTGCGCGAAACGATGTTCCTGCAGTACCCCGCAAACGGAAGTTTTCAGTGAAGTCCCAGTATGCGGTCACGCGCCAGGTATCGGCTGTGCCGAAGAATTCGTCATCCGACAGTCGATACGACGCGTTGATGCCAACATCGTGCGCCATTTTGCGGTCCGCCAATAACGGCACGTCTAACTCGACGTAGACCTCGTTGATGTTGACCGAACCTCTGGTATCACCTTCGGCCGACCGGCCCCAAGCGTTGGACTCTTCAATGTTCTGATCAACATTGGAAAAAAGCTTGTCCTCGCGATACGACGCACCAATGAACATTCCGAGCGGCCCTGCCGGCAGATCAAACAAATCTCCGGTAGCGCCAACCTCGAACGCTGTCTGTTCAACAGTCGTAACGTTGGTCACTCTTGCGACGAGGTATTCCTGAGCATCACCCAGGCTGCCGGTGGTCATAAACGCCTCGCCGAACAGGTCAACGGCAACACACTCTGGTGCGAAGCCGCCAAATAGATCCTGGCTTGTATTACTACAGTTATTCAGCGAGTTGGTTAATCGGTCGTTGCGAACGATATCGAAGTTATTTGACCCTTTGCTATTCGTGTAACCCAGGGACCCTTCGTAAGTCCAGTTGTTCAGGCTGCCAATATTCAGAAACGGCAAGTTGCCATAAAAGCCGGTCACATAGCGTTCGTAGTTCACCTTGGTGTCGTCGACGTCGCTACGCGCATCGCCATCGAATGCTACCGGTACTACGCCTGCCCCAAACGGATTGAAATTGTTTGTGTCAGGAACCAGCGGGAAGAATTGCCCGTCGCCACCATGTGCGGCTTGCGTACGGCTCGAGTTCAACAATTGAAAGAAGAATGTATGGTCATCACTCTGACCCAGGTCGTACTCAAAGCTGGCAAAGCCTGCCCATTTCTGACTCGGAGACCAAATGTGCTGATCGAGTGCGAAGAACGCATTGTCCCAGGGCGGCTCGTCGAAATCCGTGTCACAAGAGTAGTCCGGCACGGTTGATCCGCCACCCATTTCTCCTGGCGTGTAACCCGCGAAAAAACAGTCCGGTCCGAATGCGACGGTTTGATCGAAGAAACCGTCCGGATCTTCGACACGATTACCATCATCGTCGATCGTGATGGACCGATGACCGCCTGAGGTGAATCCCTGGTCGGCAGCACGAACGCCGTCACGCTCATAGTATTCGGCGCCCAGGAAGAATCGTGAACGATCCGACGATCCGCCGAATTGCAAGGTAGCGACTCGCTCCTGGCCATGACCGTTGGAAGGCTCGCCGAGAGTCACATCGAACTGCACACCGTCGAAATCTCTTGGCGTGATTATATTGACGACGCCGGCGACCGCGTCGGCACCGTAAATTGAGGATGCGCCCGAGAGCAATATTTCTGCGCGATTAATCAGAAAAGTAGGAATCAGACTCAAGTCAGTATTGACCGCAGCGCCAAAGGTTCCAGCGGCACCAAGGCGACGTCCATCCATCAACACCAACGTTCGCTCCGGCCCAAGCCCGCGTAACGCAACGGTCTCAGCGCCCGGCCCACCGTCTACAGTGAATCCGGAAAACGATGAGTCAATCTGTTGCCCCGACACAGACGTCGACTGGCGCAGCATTGATGCCGCGTCGATGTTGCCGAATTGAAAGGCTTCATCTGTATCGATTACGGCTAGCGGCGACGTCGAGTTGAATGTTGAGTCTCGCTTGATTCGAGTCCCGGTCACAGTAATCTGCTCAATCACGTCATTGGCATCATCCGCATCGGCCGCAGCATCTTCCTGCGCCCACGCGGCACTTGTTATCACTGTGCAAGAAAAAAGCGCCGCCAACAGTGCTGCAGACGTGCGCCAGAATCTTGTAACAATATCTGTTGTAAATTTCATACATACCCCCTAGTTCAAAATACGTCTAGAACGGGAGGTAAAATAACAGCTAATTTTTCAACAACTTAGAATATCAAACCATGGAACTTTTATTACATGAGTGTGGTAATAACCAGACAACTAATAACCAAATGACGTGATAGCCACTATCGCAGCCACTCCACGACGCTCACTCCTATGAAACTGCCGATGGCGTAGCCAAAGGAACCGGCCAGCACGCCAGGAATAAGCAGGTCCTTCCAGCCTTTGGCAGAGGCCAATGCCGCGGCGCTAGAGGGCCCGCCGATACAAACCGCCGACGCCATCGCGAGCTCAGCTAGATCCATATGCAAAAACCTGCCCGCGACAAACAAAATAACCAGATGAACTAAGACGATGATCATGGCGAAGACGAACAGCACGGGCCCTACTTCGATTAATCTCCAGATATCGGCCGTCGCGCCGACGCTCGCAAGAAATATAAACATCATTACGTTGCCGGCTTCACCATGACCGGACAGTCTTTTCACCAGCTGTGGCAAAAAAGTTGCAACACATAAAGTTAACGCCGTGGTCACGAGGATCGCGAACTGGCCCATATCAAAAAGCTCTGCCAGAAATTGACCCAGCGCGGCCAGGACGAAGGCCAGTGCTATCGCAAACAGCAGACCAGCTACGTCCAGGTTGCGGACCTTATGCACGTCATTTTGATCTGCAGCATCAAGCCCAGTCGCGTTTGCAATGTGCTGACTGGGAAATTGACGAACCACCCAAGCAATGCCAGGCAGAAAAATAATCAGCAAGAAATGCAGGTTCGTGACTACATTATCTGCCGCAAGTGCCGCAGAGAGCATGCTGCCTTCCTGCATGCCGCTCGCCTCGGCTACTGCGGCAAAATTGAGCCCGCCGCCGATATAAGTTCCGGTAAAAATTCCGGCCAATTCCGGCTCATGTTGACCAAGATCCAGCAGCTCGACACCAATTACGACACCGGCGACTACAGCGGCACTGCCGATAACAAACGCGAACAGAGTGGGGCCAGATTCACGCACGATCCGCTTCAAGTCAGCTTCGAAAAGCAGCAAGGGAATTGCGATCGGCACAAGGTAATTCCAAACCGCATCGTAAGCCGGTGCGACGGTTGGAATGACCTTGAGATTGGACAATACGATTGCCGCGGTGATGAGTAGCATGACACCGGAGTACTTGCGGCCCCAGGCGAATCGCTCACACCAAAAGCCGAAACCGGCCAGTCCAATAAGCACCGCCCAGATAGCGAAGTCCTGGTCCGCGCCGATCAATGGAAACGTCATTTGACTATGCTCCGTTCAGATCAAGGTCTCATGTTATATGATCGCGGTTCGGCTTTTTTTCAAAGGAAACTGAAAGTGATGCAAAAAATGATCTCCGCGGGCATATCGTTGTTGCTGCTATCGACCAGCCTTGCGGTTCAGGCAAGTGATACCGGCACGGTACTGATTACCGGATCCAATCGCGGTATTGGCCTGGAACTCGCGCGCCAGTATGCCGATGAAGGTTGGAACGTAATTGGGACCGCGCGACGGCCGGATGGCGCCGATGATCTGCGTGAACTTGACGTTCGTATAGTTCAGCTGGATGTGACCGACCAAGCCAGCGTCGATAACATGGCTGATGAATTATCAGATGTCGCCATTGATGTTCTGATCAACAATGCTGGAATATTGCCGGACACGGGATCGATAGACGACCTCGATATCGATACCTACTCACAGATATTGAACGTCAATACCATAGGGCCGGTTCGGGTCACTCAGGCACTTATGCCCAATTTGCGTGCGGGCGAGATGAAGAAAATCCTGAATACAACCAGCGGCCTTGGAAGTATTGCCGGTAATCGCAGTGGCGGTTTTTTCGGCTACCGGGAAAGTAAGGCAGCACTGAACATGTTCACGGTAACGCTGGCTCGAGAATTGGCGGACGATGGCTTCACTTGCATTGTAATGAATCCGGGTTGGGTTCGAACAGACATGGGCGGACCCAGTGCGCCGACCAGCGTCCAGGATTCCGCCTCGGGTATTCGCAGCGTAATCAACAGCATCACGACCAAAGATACCGGTACGTTCTGGAATTTCCAGGGCGGCACGGAAGCCTGGTAACCGTCATGCCACGTATCCTCGACTACACCGGTAATGACGTTTCGCGCTCCGTAACTGTTGCCTCGATTATCGCCAGCAAAGACGATGCTAAGCCTTTAACCCAGGTCACGGCGGCGACGGCAGAAGAAGCGGCCGCTGCTGAAGCGGCGGGCATCGAGATGGTGGTCTGCTTGTCCGACTTTGTGCCACAGGTGCGCGCGGGTTCCTCCTCGTTGTTCGTCACCGCTGCGATCGATTTTTCCGGTGCCGTCAGCGACGATGACCTATTGGCCGAAGCCTATACGGCGCTCAGTGCGGGCGCCGATGCAGTCATAACGGCAAGGCGCCTAAAGGCGGTGAAGCGCATCGCCTCGGAGGACATTCCGGTGATGGGGCACCTCGGCTTTGTGCCGAAGAAATCGACGCTATATGGCGGTGTGCGCGCCGTCGGCAAGACCGCTGTTGAGGCGAAGAAGCTTTGGAAACAGTTTCGTCGACTTGAGGACGCGGGTGCATTTGCCGTGGAGTGCGAACTCATTCCAGAACGCGTCATGACCGAGATCAACAAGCGCACCGGCCTGGTAACAGTCTCACTCGGTTCCGGTCGCAATGCCGACGTCATGTTCTTGTTTACGTCGGATATATGTGGCCAAGGGGAACACATTCCGCGCCATGCCCGCGCTTACGGCGACCTGCCATCACATGAAGCCAAGGTTCGCGAAGCAAGAGTGGCCGCACTGTCGGCCTATCGCGCTGACGTGCTGGCTGGTAACTATCCCGGCGATGCCGAAGTCGCCTCAATCGCGGATGACGAGTTCGAAGGCTTCATGTCCAAACTTTAGTTCGTTTCCTGCTTCGGAAACAAAGCGTAGGCAACCAGGCCGGCAACAATGACCGCAAGCCCCCACATTGATTCGCGCGTCTTGTCAATAATGACGAACGTCAACGTCCAGGCAGTCAGCGACAGATAGATCAGAGGTGTGATCGGGAAACCGAAGGTACGGTACGGCCGCGGCAAGTCGGGTTGTCGTACACGTAATACGAATACGCCAAGTACTGTGACCAGACTATTCAATGCAAGAATAAAGCCTGAAAAGATAAGGACAGATTCGAAACTCGAAGTCAGGATAAACAGAATGGCCAAAGACGATTGCACGACGATAGCTAATGACGGCAC
>JBPCXZ010000102.1:0-3815 GCA_051008055.1 Woeseiaceae bacterium | reverse complement strand
GCAGGCTCTGAAGATCGCTGGCCACTCGCTGGTGATCAGCTATTCGTCGACATGGATCTAAGTCCCGAAAACATGCCACCAGGCATACAGCTCGAGCTTGGCGATGCAGTGATTGAGATAACCGAGCCACCGCACACCGGCTGCAAGAAGTTCGCAGCGCGTTTTGGTGTCGATGCGATGGTGTTTGTAAACTCGGGTCGTGGCAAAGAACTTAAATTTCGCGGTGTCTGTGCCAAGGTTGTGAAGTCGGGCGACATCCGGGTTGGGGACGTCGCCCGCAAGCTCTGATCATTATTTGATTTCGCGCTCCGGCAGGCCTTCCTCGAAGAGGGCGCAGAGCTCGGGCTCGGGCTGCTCCGTGGAAAACACTTTATCGCCAAGTTCCTGCACCATCATGTCGGACGCTTCAAAGCGTGGCCAAAGCGGCACGCCTTCGCCGTTCGGGTCACCAGTCTTCGCAAAGTTAACCCAGTAGGTCTGCATCGCGTGCTGCAGTGCCCGATCGGTATCGTCGACAGCAAAATAGGAATCGTGCGTGTCGAACACGTAGGGATACTCAACACCGTGATAGGCGCCGAGAGACTCACCATTCTGGCCCAATGGTACGCGCGTGAAATGGTACATCCAGGCGTTGCCGCCCGCCGAATTGACCCGGGCTGCGACGTTCTGAGATGCACATAGCATCGCAGACGCTGTCCGCAGTCTGTCCAGCGCACGGCGCGGATCTTCTTCGTCCCGTACAACGTCCAGCGCACTTTCGTAGTCAATGCCCTCCAAAAGTGTGGCCTGTCTGACAACGTCATCCCAAGTCGTGTCTTCGGCAGTATTCGCATACCACTCGTGATAGTTGCTGCCGATAATAAGTTCGCGACCTAGCAACGCGTCGCTCTGAATCGTCTTCCAGGAGGACTCTTTGAGTAACTGGTGATCAATCGCCGGCGCATGGTAATGCTTCGTGAACACTTCGTCGTATACGGCAAACAACTCTTCAGCCGGAACCTCGCGAAGTGCAGCCAGGCTGCCTTCCCGTGGAATATCCAGTGCATCGGCAAGTCCAAGCGCTCGTTCTTCTTCTTCGGCCAAGGTCGACATGCGCGTGAGGCCAAATCCTGCTGTACTTTGCGCAACACCACGATGCAGCATGCCTTCGACTTGCTCGATCGCCAGCAACGCAAGAATGTTTTCGGCGCCGGCTGACTCGCCAAACATTGTCACTCGATCGGGGTCGCCACCGAATTTCTTAATGTTGTTCTGTATCCATTGCAAAGCGGCAATCAGATCCCAGTAGGCGAAGTTTGCAACTGGTTCGTTACGTGGCAATTCCGGATGCGACAGGAAGCCAAACATGCCTTGTCGATAAGCAACGCTGACCACTATGACATCCTGCTGTGCCAGATTGTGCCCGTAGTAGTTGGGCTCATATGACCAGCCACTCTTGTTGCTGCCGCCGTGAACCCATACCATAACCGGGAGTTTCGCCGTTTCTTCTAATGTTGGCGTCCAGACATTGAGGTAGAGGCAGTCTTCGCTGACCTCGAGATCTTCGTAGTAGTCGGCCGTGCCGCCCAGGTCAACGGCGAGTGAGCGATACCAGTCGAGAATACGCATAGACTGAATACAAGCAGGTGCAAACTCTGTGACATTGCGCTTGGGGACAGTGTTGCTCAGCGGTTGCGGTGCCTGCCAGCGCAGATCACCAACCGGTGGTTCGGCAAACGGTACACCGAGAAAGGTCGCGACTGCGCCGTCTTCGACATACATACCGGTCAACCTTTCACCACTAACCTCTACAACAGGCGTCCGGTCGCAGGCGGACAGGGTAAGCACAACTATTATCAATAAAGCTTTCTTCATTCGCTTAAGCAGGGTGGTCTTGTTGCAGCGACTTGACCAGTGAGTAGGTCATGAAGACACCCACAAGCAATATTGGAGTAGAGGCAATTAACAACATAACCTGCACCGTGCGCAGACCCCCGACGAATAGCAAAGTGATGGGCATAACAGCGAGCGCGAAGGCCCAAAACACCCGGTGCCAGCGCGCCGGGTCATCGCCGGCCTTGAGATGCAAGGTCGCGCTCGAGGCAAGCGTGTAAGACGCGGAGTCATACGTGGTTGCAGCAAAAATAATCGACATCGTTGTAAAGGCTGCGATCACGACCGGGGGCCACGGCATAGCCTCCAGCGAGGTAACAATGGCCGCTGCACCATCGACGGCCTGCAGCGCGCCGATGACATCGACGGTTTCGGTCATATGCAGGAACTGACTGTAGTTACCGATCACCATGTAGAACACCCAACAGCCCAGCGAGCCGAAGATTAGCATGCCCTTGATGACCTGACCGATTGTTCTGCCGCGAGAAATACGCGTGATGAACAGGCCCACGTACGGTGCGAAAGCGACCCACCAGGCCCAATAGAAAACCGTCCACGCCTCAACAAAACCGGACTCAGTAAACGGGTCCGTCCAGAAATTCATGCGCACAAAGTTCTGTGTCATCAAGCCAAGACTGTTGAGGCTTGTTTTCAGCAAGAACAATGTCGGGCCCGCGAATAACAGAAACAATAACAGACCAATCGCGATAAAGAGGTTCAGGTCGCTGAGACGCTTGATGCCTTTCTTGAGGCCCAGCCAGACGCTGATAACGAACAGTCCAACACAGATCGACATAACGGTCACATCCAGTCCGAACGTATCCTCAAAACCAAATAGCCAGGACAGGCACGCAGAAATCATCGGTGTTGAGAATCCCAGGCCGGTCGCAGCGCCTGCGATCATCGCAACCATGAACAGGAAGTCGATCATCCGCGCCACAGGCCCGTGTTGCTTATCTTTCAAGAACCAGTGGCAACTTACGCTAAAGCGCAAGATGTCGAGCTTCTTATTGTAGTAGGGATAAGCGATCGCCAGCGCGGTCAGGCAGTAGAACGCCCAGGCAGTAACGCCCCAATGGAACAGGCCGTAAGTCGAGGCCCACTCGGCTGCTTCCGTGCTTTGCGGTTCAACACCAAACGGTGGTGATTCGAAGTAGTAGGTCCACTCGATGACACACCAGTACATCAGGCCGGCACCGATACCCGCGCAGAACAGCATCGCGATCCAGCTCATTTGGCTGAACTCGATCTCGCCGTCGCCGAGACGAACGTCGGCAAAGCGGCTGAATGCGAGCCAGATCAGAAAGCCAACCGAGCCAACGCCAGCAAGTAAGTAGAAGATTCCAAATTTGTCGGCGATGTAGTTGTAGATGTTCTGCAGCAGTGTTGCTGCATTCTCACCGGCTAGCGCCAGCGGGACACACACAATCAGGATCATCGCGACGGTTGCGATGAAGCTCGGCCAATCAACTTGTTTCTGGTCCATTGCTGCCCTTCTTGTTGTTGTTAGTCGAGAGTCAGAATTACCGCGCCTCGAATACTACCTTGTTCTATAAGTTCATTGGCAGCTGCAATGTCGGCGAGCGGCATGCTTGCCGCGATGCGATGTTGCAAAGCGTCGTTCTTCAGTGCGCTGTGAATATCAGCGATCGCATGCTGTTTCGCCGCCTCGGGCATCGCATAGACGATGATGAAGCGAATGTTTGCATCCATGTACATGAGCTGGAAGAAGGGCAGGCTTGGCTCCGGCACAGCAACGGAACCATAGGTCGCAATCGCTCCCGATGTCTTGAGTGTCGCAATCCAGGTTGCAAGGTTTGCACCAAACTCAAGATCGATGGCCCTGTCGACTCGTTCGCCACCGTTGGCGCTGAGAATGTCGTCGGCAAACGTGTCGCTACGATGATTAACGACATGTGCCGCGCCGGCCGCTTTACAGGCAG
>JBPCXZ010000101.1:0-3610 GCA_051008055.1 Woeseiaceae bacterium | reverse complement strand
GTACAGGCTGGATCGTCGAACACCCGCTTCGTGCGAAAGGACTTCTATACCGTAGCTACCGAATCGCTCCTCAATTCGTTCGCTATTCAGCGCTTCGGGTTCTTGAGCGCAGGCGCTTAGCGCTGCTGCTATGACAAAGGGTGATATTCGACTTGGACGCATGACTTCGCTAAGTATTCGCTTGCCGCGCACCTTATATCCTGGAAGCCAACGGGTAAAGTTACGGCAAACAAAACGATATACTGTCCCCGATTTAATTTCGGGTCGCCGATATGACGCACAACATTAATTGCTATCGCTGCGGAGCAGCGCTTGCCGCATTGTCATTACCTTTTTCCCGGCAAGACGAATGCCCGGAGTGTCACAACTACCTGCACGTCTGCAAGATGTGCATCTACTTTGATTCAAATGTGCCGCGGCAATGCCGGGAGGACGGAGCGGAAGAGGTGCGGGAGAAAGATCGGCTTAACTTCTGTGACTGGTACAAGCCCAGTGACGCTGCGTTTGATGAGGCGAAGAAGAACGCAGCGGATGACGCTATTGCCGCAGCTGAGGACCTGTTTTCGTGAATCGGCGTTCATTCATTGGCCTGGCCGGAGCCGCTGTTGTCGGATCGCAGTTGCCGGCTTGCGGATCAACTGAGAAGGAACTGGCGGCCGATGCGCCGCGTAGTTCTTTTGATAAAAACTCCACCGCTGATGAGGTGCTGGAGGGGATCGACCTTAGCGGCAAGCTGGCATTGGTAACCGGATGCACCTCAGGTATTGGCTTCGAAACGATGCGAGCGCTGGCGAGCCACGGTGCACATGTCGTGGGTACTAGCAGATCGTTGCAAAAGGCGGCCACGGCGTGTCACGAAATCGCCGGAAATGCCACGCCACTGCAACTGGAGCTATCCGATTTTGAATCGGTCAACGGGTGCGCGGATGCGTTTCGTGCGATGGACGCACCGTTAGATATACTAATTTGTAACGCTGGATTTCTAGGTGGCAAAGGTAAGCCGGAGCTGATCGACGGTGTCGAGAAGCATTTTGTTATTAATCATCTTGGCCATTTCCTGCTCGTAAATCGTCTGCTTAATCCTTTACTAGAGTCAGAGCAAGGACGCATTGTGATGCTCTCAAGTCGCGCTGCCTATACCAGCGCGCCCGGTGTCGGAATAGAGTTCGATAACCTCGATGCGCACCGTGACTATGGGGACCGCCGGGCATACGGCCACTCGAAACTGGCGAACGCACTGGTCGCGTTACAATTAAGCAAGAATCTCAAGAATACCTCGGTCACAGCGAACGCAGTTCATCCGGGGGTTATCAATACTGAAATCGATCGCAACATGAATCGATTCATACAGGGTGGTTTCGCGGTGGCGACCGCACTCGGTTTCGGCAAGTCGATAGAACAGGGTGCAGCAACCACCTGTCATGTGGCGGCCAGTCCGGCGTTGTCCAAAACGAGCGGTAAATTTTTTGAAGACTGTAACGCGGTCACCATCGTCAACAAGGGGCACGTGCATGATGCGGAGATGGCCGCGAAACTCTGGCAGGTATCGGAGGAAATGACGGGCGACTACCTTCTGACGGATAATTCGGTATGAACCACGATATCGGGAAACTCGTTTTCGGGCTTGTGGTCGGTGTGCTGGTAGCGGTGTTTTCCTATCGCTGGATAATGAACGTCGAGCCGCGCGATGATCGCTTGCAGGAGGAGAGCGTCGTGGTCGCGTCGAGAGTATTGCTCGAAACGACGCTGGTGATTGGTTCGCTACAGATCGTCGATCCTCTGGCACCCGATCGTGTCGTGGGTAAGGCTTACGTGTATCCGCGTGAAAATGAGTGGGAAGTGTCCGGATTCTACCGCCGCAACGATGACGACTTATGGCATCCGTACCTGATGACACTAAATGCGGAGCTTGGGTTGGTGCATCTCAAAGTTTCGGATACGGCCTTGCTGCACCGCGACGGTGAAGTGCTATTGGAGGTTCTCCCCTGACATCTCACTTTCGTGGCGCCACTCGACAACGTTAAGCTCAATAAAGAAGAACGCGAGCAACCAGAGTAGAGCGTCCCAGGAGTCGACAAAGTCGCCGTTAAGGCCCCAGTAGATCAACGCAAGCACGAGAATTGAATACAATAGGTACTTCATCGATGTGCTGATTTTCAACGCGTTGCCCTTTAAACGGTCGTTTTCCTGGAGTCGCACGTCGATCTCGAGCAACAGCACAATCAGCAGCCAAGTGCCTGCATTCGCAACGTCAACCCACGCGAGACCAACAATTGCCGAGTGTCCTGATTGGTCGACGGTCGCCTGTAAGTCGTTAAATTGCACAAACGTCGACGCAGAACTCAGCGAATCACAGTTGGCCGTGGTGATGGCGACGTATTCGTCCAGATCCACAGCGAATGACCAATTTTGGCCGGCCAGACTACAAAGGTCTGTTACTCCGGCTAAAGGCGAGACCGCCTGCACAAACGTCAGACTATTCGCATAATCCACGAAAGCGGAGACAATGAAGAAATAGCAAATAGCACGCATTCCCTGCAGGGCCCAGGTCACCGATTTAGTGAAATGCCGGTCCTCCAGGATGTGCGTTTCGAGTTCGAACATCAGGAGTAATACGACCCAGGCGGCAGTATCAATGGTCGCAACGTAGGCGACAGTGATTTCGCCAAGACTGACGCCGTGCGGGAACTGCACGAATGCCGCGGCGTACTCTTCGGCGAAGAAGACGTAGACGTTGAACGCAAGAAATGCGTACAGCGAGTACTTGAAAATCTTAAACAGTGTCGAATGACTGGCGGTCAAAACGGACCTCCGCTTGGGCAGCGCTCGATTCTAGTCGTAGCGATAGTATCTGTCCTCCCTGGTGGCGCCAAATTCACCCGGGAAACGAAGAAATATTGTCTGCGTGCGACGCGGGATGCGGATTTGCGCAATCTTTGCTATAGAATGCGCCCCCGATTGATCACATATCCGAATTCACCAGCGAAAGGACATTGAACGTGAGCGTTAAAAGCGACATCGAAATTGCCCAGGCGGCGGAAGTCAGGCCGATTACTGAAATTGCCTCGAAACTCGGCATTCCACATGAGTCCCTGGTGCCGTACGGCCACGACAAGGCAAAAATCAATGCCGACTACATCAATTCGTTAGCCGACAAGCCCGACGGCAAATTGATCCTGGTAACAGCTGTCTCGCCAACGCCGGCTGGCGAGGGCAAGACGACCACGACCGTTGGACTCGGAGACGGCCTTAATCTGATTGGCAAGAAAGCACTCATGTGCTTGCGCGAGCCCAGTCTTGGTCCATGTTTTGGCATGAAAGGCGGAGCCGCAGGCGGTGGTTATGCTCAGGTAGTACCAATGACAGATATCAATCTGCATTTTACCGGTGACTTCCATGCTATCGGTGCGGCGCACAACTTGCTGGCAGCATTGATCGACAACCATATGCATTGGGAAAACCAACTCAACATTGATCCGCGACGAGTTACCTGGCGTCGCGTCGTTGATATGAATGACCGCGCATTGCGCACCGTGACTTCAGGACTGGGCGGCTTTCACAATGGTGTCGTTCGTGAGGCGGGATTCGATATCACCGTAGCGTCCGAGAT
>JBPCXZ010000100.1:0-2808 GCA_051008055.1 Woeseiaceae bacterium | reverse complement strand
GCCGGCATCAAGACCGCGATGAGCAACAGCTTCGGTTTTGGCGGCACAAACGGCACGCTCGTATTTCAGAAAGACTGAGCGACGGGCATAATGCCCGGCATGACTATCGAAACTATCAGTGAAACCGGCTGCTTCGGCGGCACCATGGGTTTCTATCGCCACCGATCCGACGCCAACGACTGCGACATGCAGTTTTCCGTGTTTGTCCCCCCACAGGCAGCGAACGGCAAGGTTCCTGTACTGACTTTTCTTTCCGGGCTCACCTGCACGGAAGAAAATTTCATGGTGAAGAGTGGTGCGCAACGCGTTGCCGCTGAGCTCGGCATCATGCTCGTGTCACCGGATACCAGCCCACGAGGTGAGGGCGTTCCCGACGACCCGGATGGCGAGTACGATTTTGGTTTGGGCGCAGGCTTTTACGTGAATGCAACGGAAGATCCCTGGTCGGCACACTTTCATATGTACGACTACATCACTACCGAACTGCAATCCGTCATCTTCGAAAATTTCGCGGGTGACGCGGCACGCCATGGCCTTACCGGGCATTCGATGGGCGGCCACGGGGCACTGACTATCGGCCTGCGTAATCCACAAATGTTCAAGTCTTTGTCTGCGTTCGCGCCAATATGCACGACACTACACAGCCCGTGGGGCCAAAAAGCGCTGGGCTACTATCTCGGTGACGACACCGGGACCTGGGTGAATCACGACTCGGCCGAAGTCGCGCGCAATGTCGGTGATCCGACGATTTACGACAGGATACTCGTGGACCAGGGACTGGACGACGTCTGGCTCCAGGAACAACTTAAGCCTGAGTTGCTCGAAGCGGCGTGCGAGGAGAGTGGTCTGAACCTCGAGTTGCGTCGACACGCCGGCTACGACCACGGCTACTACTTCATCGCGACATTCATCGAAGATCATCTGCGGTTCCACGCCGAGCAACTCAGTCGCTAGTTCGACACAATGAATGAACTCATCGTCCTCGCTGTCGCCATGTTGGCGGCCGGCTGTGCGGCGGGTGTGCTCGCCGGCCTGTTTGGCATTGGCGGCGGCATTGTCATTGTCCCGGTACTCGAAGCCGTGCTCAGTTTTATGGGCGTCGATGCTGCGATTCGCATGCATGTTGCCGTTGCGACGTCGTTGGCGACGATCATTCCAACTTCAATCTCCTCGGCACGCGCGCATCACAAACGCGGAGCTGTTGATTTCGCGCTGGTGAAGCGATGGTCGCCCTACGTGTTGGCCGGGGCGGTTCTCGGAGCGTGGCTTGCTTCACAACTGCACAGCCGGTTGCTAGCCATCATTTTCGCAACGTTGGCGTTTCTCATTGCGATGAAAATGCTGTTCCTGCCGGACAGTCGTAACTTGACCGATGCTGTGCCCCGCAAGTTTTGGGTACCGATTATCCCGGCCTTCATCGGCTGTGCTTCCAGCATGATGGGAATTGGCGGTGGTACGTTCTCGGTCATGACACTGACCTTGTTCAATATGCCCATTCACCGCGCTGTCGGCACGGCCTCGCTGTTCGGCCTGGCGATTAGCCTGCCCGGCACCATCGCCTTCATCGTTACCGGCTTCGGCGATCCGCGTCTGCCGATGGCGAGCCTTGGCTACGTCAACTTGCTGGGCCTGGTTTTGATCGCGCCGACTACGGTTTTGTGCGCGCCGCTGGGTGCGAAACTCGCGCACAGTTTTTCGCCCAAGCGGCTTAGCATGTTGTTTGGCATGTTCTTGCTTATCGCCGCCGGTCGACTAGCGCTGGCGTAATAGACGGTGCGCTAGTCGTTCAGTTTTTTGGCTATCACGCCTGCGATTATCGCTCCAACAATGGGTGCTACCCAGAATAACCAGAGTTGCGATACCGCCCAGTCGCCGACGAACAGCGCCTGGCCGGTGCTGCGCGCAGGATTTACTGATGTATTGGTCACCGGAATCGTGACCAGGTGAATTAAGGTCAGGCAAAGACCAATTGCGATCGGCGCAAATCCGGCGGGCGCTTTCTCGCTGGTGGCACCAATGATTACGAACAGGAACATCATCGTGAATACGATTTCCGTTACCAATGCTGCGGTCATTGAATAGCCGCCTGGTGAATGTGCGCCATAACCGTTGGATGCGAAGCCGTCCGCGACATTGAATCCTGCTGCACCCGAGGCGATGACGTACAGAACGCCAGCCGCGATTATTGCCCCGACGACCTGGGATATGATGTAACCCGGCGCTTCCTTACCGTCAAAACGACCTGCGGTGACCAGCCCGATCGTAACGGCTGGGTTCAGATGGCAGCCGGAGATGTGACCGATGGCGAAGGCCATAGTTAGGACCGTTAAGCCGAACGCTAGCGAAACCCCCAACAGGCCAATGCCGACATCAGGAAATGCGGCCGCAAGAACGGCGCTGCCGCAACCGCCAAGAACTAACCAAAAGGTACCTATGAGTTCTGCGAAGTGTTTCTTATTCATTATTTTCCTCCGGTAGACTCAAATCAGTGTACTCGCCTTTGTGGAAAATTCGCAATCTTGAGGGCTCGGGAATGATCGCTGTACCCAGTGAGCGGTCGTTCCGGTGTTAGAATCTAATTCTTGCTGAACGGCTGCCTTTGATCCAAAGTGGGCAACATCATTTTTAGGAGAAATGCGATGCAGTGGCTAATTCGCATCGGAACGCACCTGGTAGCTTGCGGCATCGGTTTTGCGCTGGGCATTTACCTGTTGCCAATACTGATAGCACCGGAGGGCCCAGCAGCCGAAGACGTTCAATCGGCGGCTCGCGTGTCGCAGTACCGAGCCAGTGTTCGTCGTGATCTTA
>JBPCXZ010000099.1:0-3856 GCA_051008055.1 Woeseiaceae bacterium | reverse complement strand
GGCGACTGGATTGTCGCCTTTGCGTCGATGTCACTCAGAAACCAAAGTACTTGTGCTCCATCGTCTGACACCAGGTTGAAGCCCAGAGAGCCCGGCGGCACATAAACATAGCCGCCTTCGATCAAGTCCACATCCGCAATATTCAACGTGCCGGACAGCACGAAAATTTCCAGCGCCTTACCCGGCGACCCGCCGGTGGTACCTGACCAGCCCGCTGGCAGATCTATGCGGTTACTAGCCGTCCGGCTGCGCATATCACTGGCATATTCCTTGGCCAGAACGCCCGGCAGATTCGCCAGGAAAATGTCAGGCAATTCATCGGAAATGACGAATGCCGGATACGGAGGTGCACTGGCTGTCGCCGCACAACCCGCGACAACTGCAGTAAAAAAAACAATGAACAATGCGCGTAGCTTTTTCATGATTCCCCGTAAATAAAAAATGCCGCCCAGAAACCTGGGCGGCATAGCAAGCAAAGATGTATTAGGCCGATAATGATTCACGTAAGAATGGTGCAAGATCCGTGTCGCATCGCTGTTCAAAGTTTTCATTGCCAATTGGCGAGTCGCTTCTTCGACGGCCACTTTAAGTCACGCAGGTAACTTAAAGTTTCAGCTACGTGTTGAGAGGAAGCACGTGATGCCTACCGACCAATCATGCGTCCAGCATGGCGTCCCGCCTAAGTTGCCTTCTACATCCCATCTCCGTGCGTACCGGATTGGTACGCACGGAATGCTACTACATCTGGTATTGGATCGCGAATACTCCACAACATATGGTTATCTTTTGACCAAGTCGGTAGCATTCCGGGATTATTCGGGGCGGAATTTCAATGTCGAACGATTCTACTGTCGCAGGTCGGGCGCGCTACCAGACCACAGGTCTGTTTCTCGGCCCGCTTATTGCTCTGCTGATGTTACTCAGCGACCCACCAGCTGGTCTCAGCAGCATTGGTTGGCTGACTGCGGCGTGCGGCGTGCTGATGGCTATTTGGTGGGCCACCGAAGCGATACCGATTGCCGTCACCGCACTGTTACCAATATTGCTTTTTCCTCTGCTTGGTATCGCGACGATTGAAGACACGGTCCAGCCGTATTCGCATAAAGTTATTTATCTCTTTCTTGGCGGCTTTGTTGTTGCGTTCGCGATGCAACGCTGGAATCTGCATCGGCGTATCGCCCTGAGCATTCTGCAGGTTGTCGGCGGTGACGGCCGCTCACTAGTCGGCGGCTTTATGTTGGCAAGCGCCCTGCTCAGCATGTGGGTGATGAATACGTCGACAACGATGATGCTGCTGCCTATCGCCGTTTCGATCATCACCGTTATTCACAAGTCGGTCCGCGAACTCAACGACAAGTCGCGCGATGATTTTCAATACGCACTGCTGCTCGGTGTTGCTTATGGCGCAACCATCGGCGGCATGGCCACGCTGGTAGGTACGGCACCGAACGCAATGCTGGTCGCTTTTATGCAGGAGAGCTACGGAACAGAAATCGACTTTGCGAGCTGGATGATGGTTGGTCTGCCACTGGCTGTCGTCATGCTGCCGCTGGCCTGGGTCATATTGACGCGGGTGGTTTTCACGGTCGACTTCCACACATCGGCAGAGGGCCTGGCCGAGCTGCGCCGCATGAAGGCCGACCTCGGCCCGATGAAGACGCCGGAAAAACGCGTGGCGATCGTGTTTGTCCTGATGGCTATTGCCTGGGTAACGCGACCATTGCTCACCAAGCTCCCCGGACTGGCGCCGTTAGAGGATTCGATGATTGCGATAGCCGGAGCGGTGGCGCTCTTCTTGATCGCGAGTGGCGACAAGAGTGATCCCATCCTGATTCGCTGGAAATACGCCGAGCAGTTGCCACTCAGCGTTCTTATTCTATTTGGCGGCGGGCTATCGTTGGCGTCCGCAGTCAATGGCAGCGGGCTGTCCAAATGGATCGGTAGCAACCTGCAGCTGGTCGGCGACTGGCCGGTATTTGCGATAGTGATTCTCGCAGCCGCGCTGATCATTTTCCTGACCGAGCTGACGAGCAATATTGCAACCACGGCTACCTTTCTACCGGTGGTCGCAGCCGTTGCAGTCGAATCCGGGATTGACCCGATCGTTCTAACCGTGCCGATTACGTTTGCAGCAAGTTGCGCATTCATGTTGCCGGTTGCGACTCCGCCAAACGCGATTGTCTTCGGCTCAGGATTGTTAACCGTACCCAAGATGGCCAGAGCCGGGCTCGCTTTGAATCTTGTGGGGATTATCGTCGTGTCTATTGCCGCGCTGACGCTGGCACCACGTTTTCTAAACTGAGGACATTCAATGAGCGAATCTTACGACGTCGAAAAAAAGAACAAGGTCCGCCAACTACGTGAGATAGCGACCTACGACAAAGCGGCCGTGCACGCCGTGCTCGACAAGGCACTCGTCGCGAGCGTTGGCTTTGTCCAGGATGGCTCGCCGATCGTCGTGCCGATGATCTACGGGCGCGAAGGTGAAACCCTCTATCTGCACGGCGCCCGAAAAGCTCGAGTTATTCGACTGCTCGAACAGACCGAGCAGGCCTGTGTCAACGTCACGTTGCTTGATGGCATCGTGTATGCGCGATCAACCTTCAACTCGTCGATGAATTATCGGTCAGCGACAGTATTCGGCAAACCATCCCTGATTGAAGACAGTGACGCTAAACTACACGCGATGCGTGTTATCGGTGAACACACAATGCCCGGGCGTTGGGACGAGTGCCGTGAATCGCTGGATCGTGAAGTGAAAATGACCGGCGTCATCAGCCTAGAGATTGAAACCGCCTCGGCGAAAGTATCGTCGGGCATGCCGGAAGACGAAGACGAAGACTACGATATTCCGATCTGGGCAGGCGTGCTGCCGATCGAGACCCGCCTGACGACCTTAGAATCGGATGAGCGTCTCATCGACGACGCACAACCCAGCGCGGTGGTGCGCGCAAGGGAAAACACCGCGCTATAACAGACCGCTATTCTCTGCTTCGAGGCGCAGCAACTCTGTTTTGGTATCCAGGCCACCACCGAAGCCGGTCAAGTCACCGCTGCTGCCTATCACTCGATGGCAGGGAACGATGATGGGTATCGGATTGCGGCCGTTGGCCGCACCCACAGCGCGCACGGCTTTCGGACGACCGATGCGTTTCGCGATGTCGCCATAGGAAGTTGTTTCGCCATAAGGAATTTGCTGCAACTCCTCCAGGACCAGCAACTGAAACTCGGTACCCTCGAGACTGAGTGGCAAATCGAATTCCTTGCGTTCGCCGGCAAAGTATTCAGTCAGTTGCCGTCTTGCATTCTCGAACGGTTGCTCTTTGTAGATCCAATCCGGCTCTGGGTCACGACGCATCGCTCCTTGCGGAAAACCAATCATGCACAGGGTATCGTGTTCGCCAGCTAATAATAGGTCGCCAATCGGTGTTGGCAGATAACAGTAGTACATCTTTCAACCTCCGGAATTCGGCAATGAATTCCATAACAACATTGCAGCGTACGCTCGCCACGGTCGCCACGCCTCGGCGCGGCCGCGTAAGTTCTTGACGCCGGAAATATTTTTCTCGCCGACAGCTTTTAGTAGCCCTAAATCGGATGCGGGAAATGCGTCCGGAAACTTTAGCGCACGCATTGCGACGTACTGGGCCGTCCAGTCGCCGATGCCCTTGATCGACGTCAGCGATTTCCGAAATTCGTCAGGGTCTTGCACATTGTCAAAGACCAGACTGCCGTTGCAGACGGCCTGGGCCACGCGTCGGATAGTTTCCGCCCGAGTGCGTACAAGACCGATGTCATTGAAGCGAGCGCGTGACAGCTTTTCCGGCGTTGGAAATAATCGAGAGAGTTTCGCGTC
>JBPCXZ010000098.1:0-16398 GCA_051008055.1 Woeseiaceae bacterium | reverse complement strand
TGCGGGAATAGCAGGACATCGCGAATCGATGCGGAGTCAGTCAACAGCATGACCAGTCGGTCGATACCAACACCGATACCCGCAGTCGGCGGCATGCCGTACTCCAGCGCCCGCACATAGTCATGATCGAACGCCATCGCCTCGTCATCGCCTGATTCCCTGTCAGCAACCTGGGCGTGAAAGCGCTCCACCTGGTCTTCGGGATCGTTGAGCTCGGAAAAGCCGTTGGCTATCTCACGGCCAGCAATGAAGAACTCAAACCGATCGGTGACAAACGGATCGGCGTCGTTCCTGCGTGACAGTGGCGAAACCTCGGTCGGATACTGCGTAATGAATGTCGGCTGGCGTAAGTTCTCTTCACCGGTTTTCTCGAATATTTCGATCTGCAACTTACCGGGTCCGTAGCTGTCCTTGAGCGGAATCTTGAGGTCGCTGCAAACACTGACCAGGTAGTCTCGGTCGCGTAGCTTGCTGCGATCGAGGTCCGGATTGAATTTCATGATGACGTCTTCCACCGTCATGCGCTGGAAAGGCTCGCCAAAATCGAACTCTTCCTCCTGGTAGCTGACTTTCGAGGTGCCAAGGATCGAATCCGCCATACCGTGCATCAGCGCCTCAACCATTTCGATCAGGTCCTCATAGTCGGCGTAAGCACGATATAGCTCGAGCATCGTAAATTCCGGGTTGTGCTGCGTGGAAACGCCTTCATTGCGAAAATTGCGATTGATCTCGTACACCCTTTCGAAGCCACCGACAATCAGGCGCTTCAGATTGAGCTCCGGCGCAATGCGCAGGAACAAGGACATATCCAACGCGTTGTGATGCGTTGTAAATGGTCGCGCCACAGCCCCACCTTGGGTGGTCTGCATCATCGGCGTTTCGACCTCCAGATAGTCCTGTGCATCGAGGAATGCGCGAATATAAGCGACTACCGCCGAACGGGTGCGAAACACGTTGCGGCTTTCCTCATTCACGATCAGGTCAACGTAACGCTGGCGATACCGGGTTTCCTGGTCGGCCAGGCCATGAAACTTCTCGGGCAATGGTCGCAGCGACTTGGTGATCAGCCTAACCTCGTCCGCCAGTACGGTTAATTCGCCGGTCTGCGTCCGAAACAGCGGGCCTCGGACAGCGACGATGTCGCCGACGTCCCACTTTTTAAATCCTTGGTAGACCCCTTCCGGAAGTCGGTCACGTTCCAGTCGAGCCTGGATTTGACCGGAACGGTCCTGCAGCTTGATAAAACTCGCCTTACCCATGACACGCTTGACCATCATTCGGCCAGCCACAGACACGACGGTGTTTTCCTTCTTCAGAGTCTCGTCGTCATGCTCTTCAAACGTCAGCTGTAACTCTTCGGCCAGAGCATTGCGCCGAAAATCATTCGGGTAGGCATTACCTGACTCGCGCAGCGCATCGAGCTTGCGCCGTCGCTCTGCGATCAGCTTGCTTTCATCTTGCGGATTGTTATCTGAATTCTTGTCGCTCACGCGTTTACAGTCCTTGCTTAAGGCTGGCTTCGATAAAATCATCAAGCCCGCCGTCCAGTACAGATTGAGTGTTACCGGTTTCAATGCCGGTACGCAAATCTTTAATGCGGCTCTGATCGAGTACGTAGTTGCGAATCTGGCTGCCCCAACCGACATCCGCCTTGCCGTCCTCGACAACTGATGCTTTTGCACGGCGCTCATGCATCTCCAGCTCGTACAGTTTCGCCTTGAGTTGATTCATGGCCTGGGACTTGTTCTTGTGCTGCGAGCGATCGTTCTGGCATTGCACAACGGTGTTGGTTGGCAAGTGCGTGATTCGTACCGCTGATTCCGTTCGGTTAACGTGCTGGCCACCCGCACCGCTCGCGCGGTATACATCGATGCGCAGGTCCGACGGGTCGATCTCAATATCGATATCATCGTCGACTTCGGGCGATACAAACACCGAGGCAAACGACGTATGCCGACGATTGCCCGAATCAAATGGAGACTTACGAACCAGGCGATGCACACCAGTCTCGGTGCGTAACCAACCGAAGGCATATTCGCCAACAATATGCACTGTCGCGCTCTTGATCCCGGCAACCTCACCGGCCGACGCTTCGATCACTTCGGCTTTGAATTCGTGAGCCTCGGCCCAACGCAAATACATGCGCAGAATCATCTCCGCCCAGTCTTGCGCCTCCGTGCCGCCAGCTCCGGACTGGACGTCCAGGTAAGCGCTGTTCGCGTCCATTTCCCCGGCGAACATGCGTCGGAATTCCAGGCCGGCCAGTTTTTGTTCGAACGAGTCGAGATCGTTAACCACCTCATCGACCGTGCCGCTATCGTCCTCAGCGACAGCCATTTCCAAAAGCTCGTCCGCGTCGCTCAGACCGGTGGTTAGTTTGTCCAACGTCACGACGACCTGCTCCAATGCGGCACGCTCCTGGCCGAGCGCTTGTGCTCGTTCAGGTTCATTCCAGACATCGGGTTGCTCGAGTTCGCGTTGAACTTCGGTCAGGCGCTCCGCCTTTCCTTCGTAGTCAAAGATACCCCCTCAACGCGTTGACGCGTTCAGCCAGGTCATCTATTGATTGTTTTATAGAGCTCGTTTCCATTGCCGCGCGATCTTATCACGCAGTACTGTCATGCAAAGCGCTTATTTGTTCGACAATTAACTGCGGTGTTTCGCGGCCACGAAACTCGTTCACATCAAGTCGATAGGCCAGTTTGACAACGCCACGCCAGGCATCTCCCGCCTGATTGAATGCAATGGCATCGACCACAGCTCCCCCATCGGCCGAGTGCACTCGCATCTTCAGGTGATTCTGACCCACGGTACGCTGCTCGACGACCGCAAAGTCACCGCTCCAGACAGGTTCTTCGAAACCGGAGCCCCAGGGGCCAGCGTCGCGCAGAGATTTGGCAAAGCGTAGATTGAACGAGTCCTCTGGCAGGACACCGTCACTGATTATCGCGCCACTGAAATCAGCATCCGGATACAGGCGATCAAGTTGTTCAGCAACTGCTGCCGAAAACGCGTCGTATTTATCTTCAGCAATTGTCAGCCCGGCGGCCATCGCGTGACCACCGAATTTATCAATCATCCCCGGGTGCTGGGTGGATACTGCTTCCAACAGGTCGCGCGCATGGACACCGGCAATCGAGCGGGCCGAGCCCTTCAGAAAGCCCTCTGACTCGCGCGCAAATGCGATGACCGGCCTGTGGCAGCGCTCACGGACGCGCGATGCGATCAATCCAACAACGCCCTGGTGCCATGACGATTCGTAGAGGCAGACGCACGACGGCCATCGTCGGTCTCCCAATCCGTCCACATAGGCGAACGCCTGCTCTCGCATGGTCGATTCGATTTCGCGGCGCTCTTTATTAATTTGATCGAGCAGCACGGCGTGCTGCTCTGCTGCCGCATAGTCGTCCGTCAACAGGCACTCAATACCGATCGAAATATCTTCGAGCCGACCAGCGGCATTGATGCGTGGTCCTGCGGCGAACCCAAGATCCGAACTGACAATGCGGGACAAATCTCGTCCCGACTGATCCAGCAATGCGCGAATTCCCGCGACCGTCCGGCCAGCACGAATCCGGTTTAGTCCTTGCTGCACGAGAATACGATTATTGTGATCCAGCGGAACGACGTCCGCGACTGTACCCAGTGCGACCAGATCGAGATATTGAACCGGGATTTTCGCAGCGCCGGCCTGCCCTTCCTCCTCCAGTCTGCGGCCCAAGGCCGCCGCAAGGTAAAACGCGACGCCGACACCCGCGAGATTCCGGCTGGCAAATTTACTGCCGGTCAAATTAGGGTTCAGAATGACATCCGCCGCAGGCAATTCGCTGCCTGGCAGGTGATGATCAGTAACCAACACTGATATTCCAAGGCTTTGTGCCTCATGTACGCCGGCGACGCTCGATACACCGTTGTCTACCGTCACAATCAGGCTCGGCTTACTCTCAGCGGCTACTCGTACAATTTCTGGAGATAACCCATATCCGTACTCGAATCGGTTTGGCACCAGGTAGTCGACATCTTTAAAGCCGAATTTCGCAAAACAACGCATCAGCAAGGCAGTGCTGGTAGCGCCATCAACATCGAAGTCGCCGACGATGACAATTCGTTCTTGCTGATGCGCGAGCAACAGCTCAACGGCGTCGGCAATATGCTCCAGGGAGCTGATCGGCGCAAGGCCGCCCAAAGCATAGTCGAGCTCACTGGTCGCCGTTACGCCGCGCGACTGAAACAGGCGCGCATGCAAGGGATCCAGATCGTCAACATCGGACAAGAAACCCTCTTTAGGGGGTTGACGAAAAACGATGGGACGGATGCTTTTCATAGCGCTTACAGTTTCAATGATCGTAGCTTCATACGATCTACTCAAGTGGAATTTACTGTCGATCTTATCAAACGAATATACAGTACTATGCGACTATTCTTAACGGAGGCACATCAACATGACCCGCATCACATTCGTTGCCACACTACTCTGTGTCCTTCTTATAGGCGGGTGTGCTAAATCAGATAGCGAGGCAGAAACCACACAAGTTGATGCGAGTAACTCGGACTTGTCACTTATGGGCAGCAACTGGCAAGTCAATCTGATTGATGAACAGGACTTGGTCGAAAATTCCAAGGTGACATTGTTCTTCGCGGAAGATTCAAAAGTGGCCGGCAGCGCCGGTTGTAATCGCTATTTCGGTAGCGTCACGATAGCTGGTGGTGCGATTAGTTTCGGCAATGCCGGTGCCACGATGATGGCTTGTCCGGAACCGCTGATGAGTCAGGAGCAGCGCTATCTTGCCGCACTCAACGGCGTAAGTCGCGGTGAGATTAACGCTGCGGGCGAGTTGTTATTATTCGACGAGACAAGCAACGAACGTATTCGGGCTGTAGCCTATGTTTCAGCTCCAGAGGTCGCTGTCGCATCGTCGCCGCAACCACTGGATCAGGCTGCGATTGAAGGGTTCGCTTTTGACTGCGGCGCCGCCGGAACAGCCGACGTGCGATTTGTCGGGCCTGACACGATCGAACTCATCTTTGCGGACAAAATATACATACTAAGTCTGCAGCGTGCCGCTTCCGGTGCAAAATATTCCACAGATGACGTTACCTTCTGGAACAAAGGCGACGAAGCGCTTATCGAAATCTCTGAACAGGGCCACCGCTGTATTCGAATCAAGGCAGGAGACAAGTAGTAAGATCAGGCGCAGAGTAATTAAAAAAGAAGCCAAAAAAACTGAGGCGCTTCGAGAAGAACGAAATGGGCTAGCAGCTCAAACTACCTTCATAATCGCCTGTAGCATCGTCGGCGGATCGATCACCATAACGTTGTGATGGCCATCGATGTCGAGTTGGTCGAATCTATCATCATTTCTGGCAAATGCTGAAAATGTGTCAAATAGCGGGTTCTTGTTCTGGATGCAACGAATGTAGGTTCTGCGAATATCATTCTCGAAGGTGTCTCCCTGAACTGACTCAGTGAAACACCGAGCAGACATCTCGCTCATTCTCGGTGCGGACCACTCCGCATCATCGCCCGTTAGTCCCCACGTACGCTCCCAAGTATCCCGCGCTCTCGGCGGAATCATTGCGCCGTTAGCCGCGGCGTCTTCGAATGACTTCTTTGCCTCTGGCCCCTGAGTTCCCGCGACCGATTCGCCTTCGTGCAGGAGAAAAGCGTCAAGATAAACTGCGTGTGATATCCGTTTTTCGGCATCGTTGGTGAGAGCCTCAGAAAGAACTGCGCCGCCATAGGAATGTGCGACAACCGTCACATCCTGGAGGTCATTGTAAAAAAGATGGTTAAGCACATCTTTGCCGTGAACGTGAAGCCCTATGTTTGCGGCTTGCCTGTGGGTATTGGCGCCAAGCCCGGACAAGTCCAACAATGAAACCGAGTACCCCGACTCAATTAGCATGGGGGTTAGCAGCTTCCACGCCCACGCTCCGTGCCAGGCACCGTGCACAAGGCAGACATGTTTTCGACCGCTCTGCGCACTCGCAGTGGCGCTAAGTAGAGGCGCGGTGAGCGCGGCAACACTACCGGCTACTAGTTCGCGACGGGTCATTTTGCTCACATGCTTCTCCAACTGATTTGAATGGCGAGGACGCAAGGAAACGTCCTTGGCGACACGGATCCTACAAACGTCCGCTTTGGGTCCTAACCAGTCGTTGAGTATACATCCAGATGAACGGCGGCTTTCGGCCAATAGCAGACGGTCTAGATCACGATATTCTGCTCATACAGGTGCCGTAGCCCAGCCGGGCTGAACATCAGGCTGATCGGCTATCGCACGATGTGCCAGTTAGTCTGCCGGCCCGCAAGATAGTGCACAGTCTCGCCATCGAAACAGGCGCTTTGCTCGAGTTTGATCTGCACAAACTGACCGTCCCATTCAGGCAGTGGCGTTTTGATATTGCCCTCAATCGCGTAACACGTGTTCGCATGCAATGGCCAATCGCCGTGCACCGGCGTACCGTCTTGGTCATCCCACATACCGATCGTCGTGCCAGGTGCATGTCCGAAGAAACCGATCGCGTGCGTATACACGCTACATTCAACCTCCTCCTTGGCGCACTTGGCGCGCGTCGCCGCTGTGATTTCGTTACCAGTGCGGCCAGTGACGAACTCGTCAGTCAACAGATCCTGCCAGCGGTTACCGACTTTGAGTGCATCGAGGATGCCCTTCGGAATTTCAGTTTCATCGAGGGTTGGCACATAACCCATCTCTTGTGTGTCCGTGCACAAGCGCAGGTAGCAGATGCCTACGTCGGTGTGAAGGACGTCGCCAGCCTGGATTATTCCGTTCTCGCCGCAGAACGCGGTGTCGCCGTCACAGATTAGCCCTAGACGTTGAGCGTTGACGTAGGGCATGAACCAAACGGGCAGCTCGAGTTCCGCGAAGCGTTGCCTCAGGTACCAAGCGACGTCATCGGTCGTTGTAACACCGGGCGTGATTACGCGGCTAGAAAACGCCTCGGCAATGACGCTGCGTGCGAGGCTCACCGTGTGCGCATACGTTTCCATCTCATTTTGTGTGCGCGACTCGGCCCATCGAACGACGAGGTCTTCCGCCGACACTAGGCGATCTGCATAGTCTTTAGGCAACACCTCTAGTAAACGTTGATGCAGCGCGTGGGAGAGTCCATCAGCGACTGGCCAGTGGCGAGATACGTTGATGCCGATGCGTGCGGGGTTGTGGGAGACGATGAGCTCGCCCAGCGCCTGCCATTGCGCATCGAGATCGCCGCCCTCCCAGGCTGTCTCATACGGACCGCCGAGCGGGTAGCGGTTTACAGTCAAGCGATCGACACCGTCGTCGGTGCGATGAAACACAAGCATCGTTGTGCGGCGCGCAGCAAACGTCGGCTGCGGCACCAAAGAGAAGTAGATGGGATCCTCCGCGTACTCGCGATTGAGTACGAGCCACATGTCGAGATTGGTCTCTTCCATTAGCACCGGCAGTAGCGTGTCGAGACGCTCTTCGAGTTGTCGGTTCTCTGCAAGGGGCCGGTCTCTGTATTCCAGCACGGCGCGAGGGCCGGCCACTTCGCGACCCTGATCCTGAGCTAGCGAGGCCTGGGTGGGCAATAGCAGGCAGGCGAGAACGGCGAGCTTACGCATGGGCACACTCCTGAATATGTGATGACACCTGGCATACTGAAGGAAAATGCTGCTTTCGGCCAAAAGCGGTCATTGCAACGTCTAGGATTTCTTCTCTTTTTTGCGCTTTTTGGCGTGCCGCTCATTCAGCTGAGCAACGATTGCCTCGACCGCACTCGTTACAGCTTTGAGGCCTCCTTGTCGGCAGCCGTGAATAGTATTTGTGTCATCAGACGCGATTACGTATTGGTACCAGTTGGCACCTTCGGCATTCGGCGGCGGCTCGGCTCGTTCAATTGAGATAATTTCATAGGTTGGAGTCATGGTCATCGCCTAAATCGTCAGATTTCCGGTTTTTTTGAGTGGCGGCTTTCGGCTAGAAGGAGACCGCGCATTTCAATTTTTACTCTGATTTCAAATATTCATCATGAACATCTTTAGCATAACCTGATTTATCCGGATCGTTCTTGTTCAAAAAAGAGTTTAGTCGAATCAACTTATGCTTATTCATGACTAAGCGAGACCCCGTGATTTCTGCGGTTTTGACCTCACTTATTTTTGGAAAAGAAATCCGAGCTTGTGATAGAGAATACATCCAAGTCAGGTCAAAGTAATTAACTAACAAATTTATCCTTACGGCAATGCTTGGTTCAGAGAGGTCAAAGCCTAGTTTGCTTGCTGTCCTGACATTAAAGAAATAGGAATTTCCTTGAACAATGACGCTTTCCGGTAACTCGGTTGCCTCAATTCTCTCAACTATCCCAAGCAATCCATCTAAGAAATAGCTCAACATCTGCTTTCTGAATCGAGTTCCCATTCTTGTCTTCTTCATAACCAGAAGATAGTCGAAAGGCGTGCCACTATGAATTTCGTATTTCTTGTTAGAAGCATTATTGACAAATAGCATTGGTGAAAGATAGGTGTGTATTCCAACTAATTTTGCCATTGGTGCCGCAAAGAATTGAACTAGAGTTGGTACTAAGATTATCAGGGGTAACGCAACTAAATGGTCGGGTAGCAATTTGATCCATAATATGAAAATTGAGAACAGCATCAATAACATCAGTAGGGCCAAAACCCATTGGACGGTGATGTGTTGGTCAAAGAACTTGTTCATAAAGGACCATTATCTATTTATGTAAGTTTTAACCTAGTCTGAAACAACTGGCCCAGGTTTCAAGTTAGTATTTTTTAGCTGACAGGATGATTGAAACTTGACCAGTCGTCTTATCCCTCCGCGCCCTGCCCTGTCACATGCGCCAGTCCGGGCCAGAAAATGGCTGTTAGGAGCGAGTGGCTGCTTTTTCCGAGAGCAGCCGCTTGAATAACGCTATCAGGGAAGCTGCGACAGTCCGCAAGCGGCCAATAGCAGACACCTAGAACTCAACGAGAAACCGTCCTAATCGTTTTTTTATTGGCGTCACGAAACGTGCTGCCGCAAGAAGTGTGCGAAATGCGAGGCGTCGCTGCCATGTCAACCCGGCTGTCATATGTCGACCACGTTCTGTTACTGCAATTGCATCTGACCCTTCTCTGTGACGTTGGTCCGAGTAACCGTCCAATTCACCTTCAACGATACGTCTTGCGAGTTCCGCCGCGTCAGCGATCCCCAAGTTCATGCCGCGTCCGCCAACGGGTGTGTGGCAATGAGCAGCATCTCCAGCAAGATAAATTCGACCCTTCGAATATGTTTCGGCTTGCCGAACGGAAATATTGAAAGTTCCTTCACGATGGATGTTTGTCACTGTTAACGGCAAGGGCAAGGCCTTTAGTGCGCTCTCGTGGCTGGCTACCAGTCGATAGCGCGTAGCGCCCATCGGCGCGACCACTACGACTGTGCCGGGATTGGTCTGAACAAGCGTGATCTTCCCAGGGTGGCGCCAACCGTCGACTTCCACATCTGCAATAGACCAAGTTTGGTCGAGATCTATACCCGGATAATCGATTCCCGCTGCCTTCCGAACGGTACTCTGGATGCCGTCGGCGCCGATTACAATATCGAAGCTTTCCTCTGCGCCGTCAGCAAATTTAGCAGTAACCCCTCCACCATTTTCTTGCAGGCCTTCTAATGTCACGCCATATCGAACTGATCCGCCCAGTGAAGCAAAGGTATCAGCCATAATTGCTTCGGTTCTGTCCTGCGGTAATCCCAGCACGGTTGGAAAGTATGCGCGGTCCGAGTGAAGTGGCATTTCCAATGCCAATTTATGGTTTCTGTATATCCGCAGACCGTCCATAGCGACACCATCAGCGATCAATCGGTCGGCAACGCCTGAATGGGATAGCAACTCCAAGCTACGCGGTGTAATGCCTACTGCGCGACTCAAGGTCGAACCACTATCACGCCGATCAACAATGGTCGGTGTTTCGCCACGCCGCGCCAGTTCAATAGCAGCCGTCAGACCCGTGGGCCCTGCCCCAACGATCAATATTCTCATGCCTACAGTGCCTACATTCTTTAATCGCGAAATGCGCAACTTGTATGAACAGGTGCTCGATTGCTGCTGCTGTCTATCTGATTTGAGTTGTCTATTGATATTTCGAACGAGTAAATCTGACCGTTCGCTTTAGGTCAATAGCAGCCGTTCACTCACATGGTGTTCTTGTAGATCAGGCCATCCTTCATTATCAATCGTATAGTCGGAATGCCCCTTTCTCTGGGTGGTGCTGTGAACCACTTGGGATTGCCACCAATAATCGTAATGTCTTCGAGTGGATTGCCGTCCAATAGGAGGATGTCGGCGTATGCCCCTACCTCGATTACTCCCAGCTTGCCTTCAGGATACGGATTCGAGCGGCCGGTCATCGCTGCGACTTTACCACCTGCCGAAGTCATTGCGACCAGTGCTTCGAAATTGCCAAACGCCTCAGCAAACACAAATTTCTCGAAGTCTCGGCCCTGTCGTGCCGCGATGCCGTTCGTGCTTACGATGTCGCTGGAGAATACGATCAGGGGCCTGACCTTCTTGATGACGCTGACGAATTCTACCGTACCCCTTTTCATGTCCATGGTTCTGGCATATTCGAATGAATCCTTGTTGCCAAATACCGGGTGGGTCAGTATCTCGTCGCTAACAACCGAGGCTACATAAGGGCTGATAAATGCGCCCTTTTCTTTCATCAGTTCCGCTGTCTCTTCGGAAATAAACTGACCATGTTCGATCCCCTTGACGCCGAGTTCCAGTGCTCTTTTGATGTGTTCGTCCTGGTAAACATGGGCTGAGACGTACATATCTCGCTTGGCGGATTCCTCCACCGCCGCCGCGATTTCCACATCAGTGTACTGACCAGCCCATAGCGGCCCCTTAGCCCCGGCGACCCCACCGCCGATCATGATCTTGGTAATGTCCGCGCCGCGTGAAAAGTTCTGTCGTACCGCTTTGCGAACCTCGTCCTCTCCATCCGCAATCAACGTAATACCAAGCTTCACCAAATTACTGTGCTCGGGCGTACTCTGCCCATCCGGCAACATGTCCCCATGTCCCGACGATTGAGTCAGCATTCCTGCAGCCAGGTACATGCGCGGACCGTCGAGCAACCCGGCATCGACGACCTTACGCAGACCATCGTGCATGCCGCCCATGTCCCTTACCGTGGTAAAACCGTCCGCGAGCCATTCCTGTGCCGCGGCCGCACCCATAGCTGGAAAGTAGTCCCAACGCGAGGTTTCCATCCCAGGTCTTCCACCACTCATCGACAAGTAGAAGTGCACGTGTGAATCGATCAGTCCGGGCATCAGCGTGCGTCCGCCGCCGTCAATGACCGTTGTATTGGCACCTGGCGTTATGGCGCTACCGGAGATCGACTTGATGAGATTGCCTTCTACCAAGACGGAGTGGTCCTCATAGAGGCGGTTATCGGAACCGTTGAAAATGTTTATGTTTGTGAAAAGAATCTGGGCGGGTGATTCGTCCTGTGCATGGGCGAAAACAGACAGACTTACACATATCAAAGCAACAACGATTCTCATTATGCGGTCCTTTTCTTGATCTTTTTAGTCAGCTAGCGAACGTCCGCTTTGGGTCAATAGCGGCCTGTCAGCATTCTAGCAGTTGAGCGGCTGCTTTCGGCCAGAAGCGGTCGTTCTACGTATCAGCATCGGATGCCGCTAGCTTGATTCTGGAGTCAACCAGCTCGGCAAACTCCACGTCGAAAACAAAACTACTTCGGTGCCGTGACCACCAGGACACAAAAGGTCTTTGACCGGCAAGACGATCAACGTGAATAAGGCATCTTTCGTACTCCAGAGGCTCAATGAGGCGCGCCTGATACATGACATGATATCGATACATCTGGCCGTACAGAACGAAGCCGTAAAGATCGCGATCGCTATCGGACTCGATCTCGCCGTCGGCTGAGAACCCCAGGTTCCATATCCGATGTACATTCTCGTTCTCTAGAATCAAGCGACAGAATGCCTCTTGCCCGGAAACAAAGTTTTCTTGCATCAAGAGTCTTGCGATCTGGCTATTCTCGTTGATCTGGGTGGAGTTCTGGCGAATCTGAATTGCCAGATAGACAAGGCTGATGACCACGGCGATTGCCCCAATCACTTCCCCAAAATTTGCTAGGTCTTCAAGTGTCATTTTGATCTCTGGCGATTAAGTTCGGCGAAAGTCAGCGATACTAGTCGCTCTTCAACCACTGTCCGCTTTGGGTCAACAGCGGTCCCTCAAAGACTACCACGCGAACGGCTGCTTTCGTGGGGATAGCGGCCATTCAGGCTTCTAAACTCAGGACCTTTTCCGCTCGAATAGTTCGGAATGTCGGCGCCAAATTTTCCACGCATCGGAGCGATGCATTTGCAAAAGGAACCGGTCACCAAACACCAGCGTGAGTTGACTTAGCCTGCCACTTTGCAGAGCAGCACGTAATTCAACCAGGCAGCGTTCGACCCATCCTGGCTCGCCCGGAACCGGCTGCGCGACGAAACCGGCGACAGACGCCTCAAGGCACTCGCCAATAGTGCCTGGCCAACTAGATACGACTCCGGTCTTGCTCAGCCAATACCCTTTTAAAATCGGATCATTCGCAAAAAGCGGCGGGTGCGGAACGGTTTCTTGCTCTGGCGAAAAACCACCGCCCCATAACCAAAGCGAATTTACCGGCGGCAGGCCTTCGGATTGTCGGCGCAAGTTAACTTCGTGATCGTGCAACGCCATTTCGACTTCGCCACGAAGAGAATGATAGGTGCCGGTTTCGTCCGCCGGCATGTACTCATTGGGCAATTGCTGGTCAATGACGTACGCAGGCGAAGCAGCGGTGGGCATTGGCCTATTCGCCCGGACATAGCCGCAAGAGCCAATTCGGGCAAACCCATAACGTTCGTGTCCGGCTAGTCTTTCCTGCAGATAATCGAATAGCGCGCCTAGCTCAGAGGCCGGGAGCATATCGTTTCGCAGTGCGTGCAAACACAAGTGATCCAGACGTGGCTCAAGATAAACAGGGTCGGCTGCAGCAATCCAGACCGTCGGGCGGTCTCCGGTCTGGCCCCACATTCTCAGCGCGGCCAGGCCGTCTTCCGGGCAAGGCCTGTTAAGGACGGCCAATACGCTTTGTAGCCGTTCAGGCGGACTCTCAAAGCGGCTCAGCGTAGCGCGGGTCAGCCAATCGCGAAGGCCAGAGTCGCTGACCTCGTTAGCGGCCAAGGCCGGTAGGACTACAATTGCAGCACTTTTGTCGTAAGGAAGCGTCACGATGTTTTATCATGCCAATGGAAACACGATGTTAACGGAATACTCATTTGAAATTCACACTTGAATCAATAGCAGCCGCTTCGATCCGAAGTGTTGCAAACGGCCAGTTCGTCATCGGCGACCAGTCCTGGTCAGAACCCATCGCGTTGACGGCAGAGGGTATGGTCGATAATTGGTCAATAGTGCCGGTCGACCTACTGTCAATCGAGGCGTTGGAACCTTTGCTTGAGAGACAGCCCGAGTTGATAGTCGTCGGCACTGGTAGTCAGCAACTGTTACCCGAACGCGATTTGATGTTCGCGATGGCACGCTCCGGCGTTGGGCTCGAACTTATGGACACACCAGCCGCTGCGCGGACGTTCAATGTGCTGATTGGCGAAGGCCGATCCGTGGCCGCCGTGCTCTATCCAACCGACATCACCTGACGTGCAGATTTGGGTCGATGCCGACGCCTGTCCGGTCGTTATCAAAGATATTCTGTTTCGCGCAGCCGAGCGCACCCAGACCCTGCTGACTCTGGTCGCCAATCAGGCCATTCGCGTGCCCGCTTCTGAATTCATAAAGACGGTGCAGGTTCCCGCCGGCTTTGATGTTGCAGACAACGAAATCGTAAGGCGCTGTGCCGTAGGCGACCTCGTTGTTACGGCGGATATTCCCTTGGCCGCTGAAATTATTGAGAAAGGCGGCCATGCGCTAAACCCGCGTGGTGAGATGTACACGAGCGAGAACATTGGCGCTCTTCTTAACATGCGCGACTTTATGGACACCATGCGCAGCAGCGGTGTCGAGGTTAAAGGTGGTCCGCCGCCAATCAGTCAAAACGACCGACAAGCGTTCGCCAATCACCTCGACCGATTTCTGACTGCGCAATCCGCGTAAGCTGGCGCACTACTCCACGTCCGAACGCGTTAATCGTTTCGTCAAACGATACATGAATTCCTGGCCCTCGAAGAACGACTCAACGTGCACACGCTCATTGAGACCATGCGCCGTGTTCTCAGCGATCTCATAGAAGGTTCCGGACACACCATAGACCGGGATTCCTGCATTGCGCAGATAAATTGCGTCGGTCGCGCCCGTGCTCATCATCGGTATGACCATGACCCCCGGCCAAAATTGCTCGGTGAGTTCCTCGACCGGGCCAAGTATGTCAGCCGTTAGCGGCGACGGTGGCGACGTGATCTCGGGCCACAGCTCCTTGATCGCAATACTTGGATTACCCATGACCGTCATAAGCGTTTGCCGCACCGAAGCCGCAGTTTCAGTCGGAATCATGCGGCAATTGATCACCGCGGTCGCGCGCTGCGGCAATGCATTCTCCGCATGCCCGGCTTTCACCATGGTCGCGACGCAGGTCGTTCGCAACAACGCATTGTAAACAGGTTCCCGCGAGAGATAAGCCACGGCCGCAGGGTCCATCGGTGTCTGCGTTACACCGCGCATCGCTGCTGCCAACCGGTCTTCGACCAACTCCGACGAGCGTTCAAAGTAGGCCCGCGTAGTTTCGTTCAGCCCTACCGGAAATGTATGAGCTTCAACGCGCATCAAAGCAGCAGCAAGCTCGTAGATTGCATTGTCATCTCGCGGTCGAGAACTATGTCCGCCAGGATTCGTTATCGTCAGTTCGTAGTCCAGGTATATCTTCTCCGTAGCCTGGATGTTGTTGGAGATATGTTTTCCATCTCGCAAAACGCCGTCGCCACCTTCATTCAGCGCATATTCCGCATCGATCAATTCACGGTGATTTTCCAACAGCCATCTGATGCCATTCTGGTCGCCCGTCTCCTCATCCGCCGTGAGCGCAACGATTATGTCTCTGTCGGGCTGAAACCCTTCTTGTTTCATGCGAATCAAGTTGGCTATAAAGACAGCGGCGTCATCCTTGTCATCCCGCGTTCCACGCCCGATGAAATAACCGTCCTGCTCGTGCATCGTAAACGGGTCGAGTTCCCAGTCTTCAGGGTTGGCTGCGACTACATCAATATGAGCCATCAACAAAATTGGTTTGCGGCCGGTGTCAGTACCACGACCACGATAGCGGACTATGAGATTGCCCCGATCTTCTGTCGGCCCAATCACCATGACATCATCTTCCGGAAATCCTTCCGCAAGCAAACGAGCGGCGACTGCTTCGGCCGCAATTGTCGTATTGCCAGCCTGCGTTGTATCGATCTCTACCAGCTCACGCAGAATATCCCTGGCCATCTCTTGATGCGGTAATAGTTCAGCGGTAGCCGACTCCGGGTCGGCTGCAACTGGCTGTAGCGCCGCATCTTCGCCTTTGCCGCAAGCCGCCAACACGGTCGACATGATTGCCAGATAAGCTGTTGTGCGTAGAATCGGTAGTCGGTCTATCATTTTTGCTCCTAGAATTTCGCCAACAGCATAAAGCATTCCAATGCCTGAACCGAAGTACATTTTCGCCGACAGCAATTTATTGCCTTGGCAAGCCGACCCAGATCTGCCAGGTGTGGAGTACAAGGCACTAGGTACTGCTAATGGGCAAGTCATGGAATTGTCGCGCTACGCACCCGACACGGCCTACCCCGCGCACGTGCATGCCGGACCTGAATTCGTATTTCTATTGGAGGGTTCTGCCCGGCTTGCCGGACAATGGCTGCAACCGGGCTGGTCAAGCATTGGCGAAGCCGGTACCAGCGATGAAGACTTTTTAAGTGGCGAAAAGGGCTGCGTGTTTCTGGCTATTTATGCGGCTAGTCCAGCATAGCGTCACCTGAGACACCGTGACGCTCCATCATTGCCTTCAGATTCTTAAGCGCATCAAGCTGAATCTGCCGCACCCGCTCACGCGTCACACCTATTTCCGCGCCAATTTGCTCAAGAGTAGCGCGACGACAGCCATGTAATCCGAAGCGACGATCAACGACTGCCCTTTGCTTCTCGTCCAGCTGACTGACCCACTCATCGACCATTCGGCGGACAGTATCCTTTTGCGCACAGCGTGCTGGTTCTGCGTCTCGCTTTGCTTGCAAGCGATCGATCGGTGCCGTTTCATCATCTGAGCTTCCGGCCCGAATGGTTACACGGTTGTGCAGTGCCATTAGTCGCTCGACATCTTCGACCTCACGCTCCATATGCTCTGCGATCTCA
>JBPCXZ010000097.1:0-9922 GCA_051008055.1 Woeseiaceae bacterium | reverse complement strand
ATGACCGGCCGCTATGCAGTTCGTAGCGGCAACGGCACTGTGCCCATGGGGCAGGGCGCCTACGGACTTGTACAGTGGGAAGTCACAATGGCCGAGATGTTGTCTGATGCCGGATACGCCACGGGCATGTTTGGTAAATGGCATCTTGGACGAACTGAAGGCCGTTTCCCGACCGACCAGGGCTTCGATGAGTGGTATGGCGTGCCGAATTCCACCGATGAGTCGGTTTATTCATCGCTCGAAGAATTCAAGGCTAGTGGCTTGTCTGAAACTTATGTCATGGACGGCAAAAAAGGCAGTATGCCCAAGGAGGTTCGACCGTATCGGCTGGATTATCGACCACTGATCGACCGCGACCTAACCGATCGTGCGATCAGTTTTATGCAGGAACAGGCCGGGAACGACAAGCCATTCTTCGTCTATCTGCCATACACCGCAACTCATTTCCCGACCCTTCCGCACCCGGATTTTGTTGGCAAGTCGGGCAATGGTCCCTGGGGCGATCTGTTGATGCAGATCGATAGCTATACCGGGGAATTGCTCGACACTATTGATGAACTGGGAATCGCCGACAATACGATATTCATATTCACGGCAGACAACGGCCCCGAGGCCCTGAGCGAAGGCGAGACATCAATTACAGTAGAAACTGCCGTGCATGGGTCCGCAGGGCCCTGGCGCTCGACTTTGTTCACTGGCTACGAGGGTGCGTTGCGTGTGCCATTCGCAGTGCGTTGGCCGGACAAAATCGAAGCCGGGCGCGTGAGTGACGAGATCGTCCATGCGATGGACCTGTTCCCAACCCTGGCGCAGATCGCTGGCGGTGATGTACCCGATGACCGCATCATTGACGGTATTGAGATGTCCGAGTTCTTGCTTGGAGAGAATGATGCATCTGGTCGTGAAGGTTTTGTGGTGTATATGGGCAACGACATTTTTGGTGTGAAATGGCGCAACTGGAAGTTGCATTTTAAAGAGCAGACCGGATGGAACGGTGTGCTACGCGAGTACACGATGCCGCGCGCCTACAATCTGATGAACGACCCACAGGAGCGGGATAATGTATTGTTCCCACATACTTGGGTACCGAAAGCTGCGTTGCCACAACTAGAGGCACATGTTGTCTCTTTGAAGAAATACCCGCCGGTACCTACTGGCGCCGCAGACCCCTACAAACCGCCTTATAAAAAGATCGACTAGTAAGAAGGGATCGGAATTAGCCGCCGGGAAGGGCGTCGATAAACTGTTCCATTTTCCGGCGAGTTGCTGCATCCGGTAACTCGCCGTAGGCGGCGCCAATATTGTCTAGCATATTCTTTGGTTTGCTCGTGGCTGGCGTTACACAAGTGGTCGCCGGGTGCGAGATGACGTATTTGAGGAAGAACTTGCCCCAGCTGTCGATGCCGTAATCGCCGGCCCATCCGGGAAGCTCCTGGCCCTTAACACGCGAGAACAATCGACTGCGACCGAACGGCACGTAGATCAGGGTTGCGATGCCGAGTTCCTGTGCCAGCGGCAGAATTCTTTCTGCTGACACACGGTTGTCGATGGCGTAATCGACGCCGATGAAGTCTATCGGATAATCGCGCATGGCTTGTTCGAGCTGCGGATAATTGCTGGTGCGTGTAGAAGTCGTGCCGATGTAACGCAGTCGTCCGGTTTCTTTTAATTCTTCAATAATCGGCATTTGCGTTGGTAGATCGGCGAGGTTGTGTACCTGGACCAGGTCGATAGGATCCTTGCCAATGTAGTCGAAGGATTGTTGCAACTGCTCACGCGCGCGGTCGGGGTCGGCCTTGCCGCCACCACGACCAGCCACGTTAAGCTTGGTCGCCCAGAATACTCTGTCCGTCAATCCGCTGTCCTGGACGATCTTGCCCGCGACTTCTTCGGACGCCCCGTAACTCGGTGCCGTGTCAAAAACTGTACCGCCGTTTTCGAAGAGCGTGTCGAGAACGCCTTGCAACGCACTGATGTCTTCGCTTTGGGCAACCTGGCGAAACGTTGCAGAACTACCAAGCCCAACAACGGGCAGTTGCTCGCCGGACTTGGGAATTGCTCGAGTAATCAGTCCGTCGCTGTCGAAAGCCTGTGCCAATGAGGTGGGCAGAGCACACGCGGCGCCGAGCAAGGCGGTATTTTTCAGATAAGCGCGTCGTGTCAGCATCATGCTTTTTCCTCCAGTACATGCACGTCAATGGCTGCGGCTTGGTGCTTGTGATTCTTCGAGCTCTGTCCCATCGGTATCAGCGCAGCAAGTCCTACCAAGATTACAATAATTCCGGCGATTCGACGAAATGCCCGGTTGGACTTGAGGCGATTCAGCCTTTGTGCCGATTCACCGATAAAAAGCAAAACTGGCAGCGTGCCAAGCCAGAAAGCGAACATGACGCCGACACCGGAAGCTGGATTTGCTGTAGTGGCGGCCAGCGCGACCGCACTATAGACAAGGCCGCATGGCAATGCGCCCCAAATAAACCCGGCACCCAGCGCTCGCGGCACGGTGGTTGCTGGCAGGACGCTCTTGCCGTACCTGGATAGTTTGCGCCACAGGCCTGAACCTGCCGACTCCAGGAAGCGAGTGACCCGCCAGTCGAATAACAAATTCAAGCCGATCGCTATGACCAGCAGGGCAGCCAGCCAACGTAACAGCGTCAGGCCCTGTGATACCCCGACTGTCTTTGTTAGCACAGCGCCGCCAATTGCAGCGATAGCTCCGAGTAGTGCATAGAAAGTTGCTCGGCCAAGGTTGTAACTCAAACGGCGCAGCCAGGCGCCCGGTACCTTCGTGGATTCTGGTCCACCTTCAAAAAGCACAACGATCGCACCGCACATACCGATGCAGTGACTACTACCTAGAAAGCCCGCCAGAAACGCAGCAAATACTGCCGCTTCGAAAGTCATGGCCTGTTCTGATCCGACGGTTCATCCTGCGGCTTGCTGTCGTCATCCATAACGACGCTGACACCCGGGGAATCGAGGTCGTCAAACTGGCCGGATCCTACCGCCCAGAAAAACGCCGCCACCGCAGCGCCGAGTAGCAACAGACCTAGTGGAATCAACAAGTAAAGAATGTCGATAACTCATTCTCCCGCAGTGCTTTGCAAACGCAGTGAGTTGAACACAACGATCAGAGAGCTCAGGGACATACCAATCGCTGCCATCCATGGCTGCAACATGCCGCTGATCGCCAGTGGTATTGCTGTTGCATTGTAGATGATCGCCCAGACGATATTCTGTTGAATGATTCGCTGCGTGCGTGTGGCCACATCAATACCCATATTGATGGTGTTGAGATTGCGGCTAAGGGTGACCGCATCGGCACTTGCCCTTGCCAGTGCGGTGCCACTGTCCAGTGCAATCGATGCATCGGCGGCGGCCAGCACCGGGGCATCGTTGATGCCGTCACCGACCATAACTACCGGTCCGGCATCGCGCTGCAGCTCGGCGACCAGTTTTAGTTTGTCATCCGGCGTCAAAGCTGCATGCCAGGCGTCTATACCGAGCTGTTTGGCTGCGCTGGCGACTGCAGCGGAGTTGTCGCCACTGGCAATAACCGGCATGTAGCCGTCCTGTTGCAGACGCCGAATAGCTTTAGCGGCATCGTGTCGCAATTCATCGCCGACGAGAATCAGTGCAAGCAATTGCTTCTCGTTGCCTAAGAAAATCTCAGTTGCCGGTGCGGCTACTTGCAGGTTTTCTGTATCAGCACCGCACAGTTCGGCAACGAACTCAGCTTTTCCAATGCGATATCGTTGCTGCCCCAGTACGGCGTCAACACCGAGACCTGGAACCACCGTTACCTGCTCTGGTTCTCCCAGGTCGGGGTCCAGATACATTGAGAACGCCCTGGCCAGTACGTGTTCCGAAGCCGTTTCAATGGCGGCGGCAATCTTTAGCGCCGTGTCCGAGTCTAAGTCTGCCGACAGCGCTCTTGTTTCGACTACGGCGGGTCGGCCTTCGGTCAGCGTGCCGGTTTTGTCGAAAACAATTGTCGTTGGTTTGCTAAGTATCGCGAGGATTCTGGAACGCACCAACAGGAAGCCGCTCTTTGCCAATCTCGACGCGGCAGCTGCCAACGCCGCAGGCGTGGCCAATGCCAATGCGCAAGGACAGGTGACGACCAGTGTGGCGAGCACGACTTCAAACGCACGGGACGCGTCTATTGAATACCAGATAAGGCCTGCAATTGTGGCGATGCCCAGCACGGCGACAACGAAACGCGTGGCAATCCGGTCAGCGAGAGTGGCAATGGGTGGTCGGTCGGAGCGTGCTCGTTCGAGCATTCGACCGATCTCCGCCAGGCTGGTGCTGGCGCCGACTTGGGTTACTCGGATGGTCGCGACACCTGAGCGCGTAATGGCGCCGGCAAACACCTGACTTCCGATTCTCCGTAGCACCGGCAGCGACTCGCCACTCAGCATCGACTCGTCAAGCTCCAGTTGTCCTGACAGCAATTCGCCGTCAACCGGTATTACATCGCCAGGCACGATACTAAGCACCTCGCCGACGCGCAGACTATCGAGCGCAACAGTACTGGTTACGCCATTCTCAATCCGTCGAGCGGTGTCCGGTAGTAATTGCGCCAGTGCGGTCGCGTGATCACCGGATTGATGACGAGCGCGCATCTCGAGGTAACGGGTTGCGCTCAGGAACAGCACAAACATTGCGACCGAGTCGAAGTAGATCTCACCCGAGCTGAACAACGTCGCGAAAGTTGACGCGACAAAAGCAGCCAGAATCGCGATCGAGACTGGTAGGTCCATACCGGGCGAGCCTGCCCGGATGCCGACCCAGGCACGAGCGAAAAAGGGGCGTGCCGAATACAGAACAATCGGTAGCGTTACCAGCAGGCTGATGACACGCAGGAACTTCTCGATGTTTTCGTCGATGCCGAAGTAGTCACCGGCATACAAGGCAACGGCGAACATCATGACCTGCATGCCTGCCGCGGCTGCGACAATCAGCCGCTTGAGTGCGCTTCGGTATTCTGCCGTCTGCGAGTCGTTGTCATCGCCTGCACCGACCGGCGACGGTTTGAAACCAATGCGAGCGATTGCCTCCAGCAGTTCGCTGAATTTCATAGCATCGATGTTCCAACGGATAACGGCACGCCGCACCGCCGGATTGACGTCGATAGTGTCGATTGCAGAGGACTGCGCGAGTGCCTTGTCCAGCAGCCACACACAGGCAGAGCAATACATGCCACCGATATCAATTGAAGCTTCTGCTACACCAGCGTGCTGGCTGACGTAGCGTCCGATCAGCTCTGTATCGTCATAGTGTTGCCACTCGCTTTCGTCCGGTGTGAGATTCAGGCCCTCGTCCGGGGTGCTGCGAAACGTGTAGAACGCATTCAGCCCGCTGGCTTCAATGAACTCAGCAACGGCCTTGCAGCCAAGGCAACACATGGGTTGTTGTGTACCGTCGAGCGTCGCAACGATGATCTCGCCCGGCGGCAGCGGGTCACCGCAATGAAAGCACAGCTGATCTGCTGCCACTATTGTTCGCCGTGATCGCTGGTTCCCTGCGTCGCAGCCGGCGGCTGAGTCTCGTCACTGACCAGGAAGTCCGGGTTGGTGATGGCCAGATAAATTGTGAACGCACAGCCAATGACGGTTGCCGCAGGTATTGCGATTATTAACCAGACCCAGGGGTTTCGGCGCCAGTCAGAGGATTCCATTCGCTAGCGCTCCGTCGGACCGCGGAAGCGGCTTTCTTCTGCGACGGATATGTCGGCATTATCCATGCTCACCAGTTCAAAGCGAATGACATTCCCGCCCCATGCATTTTCATGTGGCACCGTTACCGATACAGGAACGGTGGCAACCGACTCACCAGCCACGAATACTTCATTCTCGGTTCGCAGTTGAATCCCATCCGGGCCGCTGACACTGAGAACATAAACGTGGTCGATGTTGTGTTTGTTGATGATTCGAATGCTGAACGTATTCTCGATGCCCTGGCGTCCTACATCGCGATACAAGGCGTTTCGGTCGCGAATGACATCCATGATGACGGGTTTGCGCAACGTGATTGAAGCGACCATCGACGCCATCAGCAAGAACAAGATAGCGGTGTAGACTAGTGTTCGCGGTCGAACCAGCCGATACGACTTGTGTTCCAGCGCACGCTCCGTGCTGTAGCGGATCAGTCCTCGCGGTGAACCAACCTTGTCCATGATTGTGTCGCAGGCATCAATGCAAGCCGCGCAGGCAATGCATTCGTACTGCAGCCCTTGTCGTATGTCGATACCGGTTGGGCAAACCTGTACGCACATCGTGCAATCCACGCAGTCGCCTAGCCCCTGCGCTTTGGAATCCGATCCGCGACGACGACTGCCGCGCGGCTCGCCGCGTTCATTGTCATAGGTAATGATCAACGTATCGCGATCAAACATTGCGCCTTGGAAGCGCGCATAGGGACACATGTACTTGCACACTTGTTCGCGCATAAAACCGGCGTTGCCGTAAGTAGCGAAGGCATAGAACAAGAGCCAGAAAACGGTCCAGGCATTGGCTTGGAGACCGACGAGGTCGGCGGCCAGCGGCCGAATCGCGGTGAAGTAACCGACAAAGCTGAAGCCGGTGAATAGCGCGAGTGTGATCCAGCAAATTTGTTTGAAAACCTTCTTGCGGACCTTCGCCAGCGTCCACGGTGCTTTGTCGAGCTTAATGCGCTTGTTGCGATCGCCCTCAATTGCCATCTCTATCCACGTGAACGCTTCAGTCCACACGGTTTGCGGGCAAGCAAAGCCGCACCAAAGCCGTCCGGCAATCGCGGTAAAGAAAAACAGGCTGACAGCAAGAATGATAAGCAAGAGCGCCAGGTACACGAAGTCCTGCGGCCAGAGTGTCATACCGAAGACGTAGAATTTGCGAGCGGGCAGGTCGAACAACACAGCCTGCCGCTCGTCCCACATCAGCCAGGGACCGCCATAGAAAGCGCCTAACAGCACGAACATCGCCAGACGCCGCAAGGTTGCGAATCTACCCTTTACCTCACGCGGATAGACCTTGTCTTCACTACGATAAAGATTGCCGTACTCGTACGAGCTTCCCGACTTTGCGGACATGCCTAGTTATTCTTCGCAAGTGAATTCGGGCCGGTTCGTTTGCGTCGTACCAGTCGGAGCGTCAGCCAGCCGGCTACCCAGCTGTTCAGCCAGAGGAAGAAGAAACCGATTGCGTAGCCGGCATTGCGGCTATCAACAAACTCCAGGCCGAGCGCGTCGACGACCAGCAGCGGATCGATGAAAGCGAAGAAGATCATTGTAAAGACAGCGGCGACCAGGAACGTAATCCAACTCAGGACAGCGTACTTCTGTGTGTCACGTGACCATTCGTTGTCCATAGCGCGCCGTTTTAGGGGTTAGAAAGACTGTATACGTATGCTGCCAGTATTCTAGCGCGATCCGCACCAACCAGATCCCCATGTGCCGGCATTACACCGTTTCTTCCTTCGACAATTGACTTGTAAACTTCCTGCTCCGAGCTGCCATACAGCCAGATGTCATCGACCAGACTCGGCGCGCCAAGTGCCTGGTTGCCGGTACCGGTTGGCCCATGGCAAGCAATACACAAAGTCATGTACTGACTGTGCGCTGGGGATTCCTCGTTCAGGCCGTCCTGCATGTTCTGCACATAACTGACCATCTCGTTGATCCCTGCTTCCCCACCAAGTGCCGCGCCAAGCGCTGGCATGATGCCGGCTCGGCCGCTAACAATACTCTGTTCGATCTGTGCCGGTTCGCCACCGTACAACCAGTGACCGTCAGTAAGATTCGGAAAGCCGCGCCCACCCGTTGCTGTAGAGCCATGACAGGTCGAGCAGTAGTTCGCGTACAGGCTCGCGCCAACTCCCAGAGCTGCCTGGTCTTCTGCCAGTGCGGCGATGTCCTTCTCGGCGAATGCTGCAAACATTGGGCCGTATTTCGCTTCTGCGGCGGCAACTTCAGCCTCGTACTGCTGTTCCTGGCTCCATTCGCTGATGCCTGCAAAATTGCCCATTCCGGGGTAGTAAACCAGGTACAGCGCGGACCATATGACCGTGAGAATGAACAGCCAGAACCACCACATCGGCAGTGGGTTGTTCAATTCGCGAATATCTTCGTCCCAGACATGCGATTCTGATTCCGCAATCTCTTCTTCCGAAGCGCGTTGTTTATTGGCGTAGGCAACCACCCAAAAACAGGCGATCAGTGATGCCGCGGTTCCGAGGATGATAAACCAGCTCCACGCGTTGCTCATGCGTTACGCTCCTTTCTAAATTCATTGCCTGGCGGTTGGCCGTCGTCATCTTGCAACGGTAACTCAGCTGCGGCGTCGTAATCTGGTTGCCGCTTGCGGCTCCAGCTCCAGGCCCAAAGACCGATAAACAGAACCAGGACCGCTAGCGTGATAAGGCCTCTCAGTGTTCCCATATCCATTAGCCAGCGTCCTATCGTGCCGAGCGGACAGTGCCGAGATTCTGCAGATACGCAATCAGCGCATCCATCTCGTTCTTGCCATCGACTGCCGCCGCCGCTGCCGCTATTTGTTCGTCGGTGTATGGGTCGCCCAGCATCTGCAGGGCACGCATCTTGGCGATAATCTCATCGCCGTCGAGCATTGCATCTTCAAGCCACGGATATCCCGGCATATTTGACTCGGGAACAACATCACGCGGGTTGATCATGTGAATGCGATGCCACTCATCGCTGTAGCGCTTGCCGACACGGGCCAGATCCGGGCCGGTTCGTTTCGATCCAAACTGAAACGGCCGGTCGTAGACGAACTCGCCTGCGACCGAGTAGGGGCCGTAGCGCTCGGTTTCGCTGCGAAACGGTCGGATCTGTTGCGAATGACAGCCGTAGCAACCCTCACGAATATAGATATCGCGACCAGCGAGTTGCAGTGGCGGATATGGCTCGATGCCCTCGTAAGGTTCAGTCGCATCGGCGCTAACCATCAACGGTAAAATCTCGACCAGTCCGCCGATACTAATAACGACGACAATCAGCACTGCCATCAGGTTGATGTTCTTTTCGATTTTCTCGTGTTTCATGTCGCTGTCCTTACGCCGGCTGGATGACAGCAACAGGTTCGGGTTTAACCTTCCTGATTGTCATGTAAACGTTGTAAACCATCACCAGCATGCCGCTGAAGAAGATCAGGCCGCCGAGCAACCGTATGCCGTAATACGGATAAGAGAACTTGATGCTTTCGATGAATGAGTAGGTCAATGTGCCGTCTTCGTTCAGCGCACGCCACATGAGTCCCTGGGTGATACCGGCAATCCACATCGACACGGCATACAAGACGACACCAATGGTTGATGTCCAGAAATGCACGTCGATTAGTTTGGACGAGTACATGCTGGTCTTGTTGAACAGTCGCGGAATAAGGCAGTACATCGTGCCAATGGTCATCATCGCAACCCAACCAAGGGCACCAGAATGCACGTGACCGATGGTCCAGTCTGTGTAGTGCGACAACGCGTTAACTGTCTTGATCGACATCATAGGCCCTTCAAACGTGGACATGCCGTAGAAGGACAGGGAAACAATCATAAACTTGAGGATTGGGTCTGTGCGTAATTTATGCCACGCGCCGGACAGAGTCATGATGCCGTTGATCATGCCGCCCCAGGATGGTGCCAGCAAAATAACGGAAAAGACCATTCCCAGAGACTGCGCCCAGTTTGGAAGTGATGTGTAGTGCAGGTGATGCGGGCCAGCCCACATGTAGATGGCAATCAGGGCCCAAAAATGCACAACCGACAAGCGATACGAGTATATCGGTCGCTGCGCCTGCTTGGGCACGAAGTAATACATCATGCCGAGGAAGCCAGCTGTCAGGAAAAACCCAACCGCGTTGTGCCCATACCACCATTGCATCATCGCATCGACGACGCCTGTGTAGATCGGGTAGGACTTCCACAA
>JBPCXZ010000096.1:0-3708 GCA_051008055.1 Woeseiaceae bacterium | reverse complement strand
GATATTCACCTCATCCGAAACGCGGGTCAGGCGCGCTGTAATGCGTATCCGTGACTCGTCGCTACGGACAGACCCCTCGACAATGTACTGCACGCCCAGCGCAGCACCGATCTCCGGTAACGCTTCTGTCGTGTTTTTGAAATGAAATGACGACGTTCGGCCAGTTACAACCAATTCCGGAATCTGAATCAGCGTATTTAGCAATTCGTCGGTTAATCCATCTGCAAGAAATTCGTCTGTCTCGTTGCCCTGAATGGCAAATGGTAAGACGGCGATACGAATATCGTTCGAATCGTCAACAGTGTTGGGGGTCGGTGACAACTCGACTTTAGCGACTATTATTGCGACCAGAATAGCGGCGGAGATTCCGATACCGACGAACAGTTTTCGGCGGACTCCGGAATCACCTGGTTTTTTCTGCTGGGTGCCGTGCTTTGTAATATCGGCGACAAATCGATAGCCGAATCTAGGCACCGTGCGAATAATCGATTCGTCGGAATCAGACAAAACCTTACGCAGCTTCATCACTGCTCGCGACATGGCGGCGTCTGACACTATGGTTCCCCAGACCCCGTCTTGCAACTCATCCTTGCCTACGGCCCCGTCACGATGTTCGATCAAATAGACAAGAAGCTCATAAACCCGCGGCTCAATATCCAGCCGGGACCCATCGCCACGGATCTCGCGGGCTGCAGTGTCAACCTCAAAGTGGTCGAACGTGTATTTCAAGACCTAGCCGCTGGATTCAGCCTCGTCCGAGGCCTTTTCGCTCTGGATACGCTCGTAGATTTCTTCGCGGTGCACAGCCACGTCTTTCGGGGCATTGATCCCGATTCGTACCTGATTCCCTTTCACCCCGAGGACGGTGATCGTGACATCGCTCCCGATCATGACCGTCTCACCAGCGCGTCGCGTCAGAATAAGCATAGCTTCCTACTCCTGCCGGGGCTCCGCCCCTTCCCTTTTTGCGCGTCGTTCTTCTGTAACTGTCTGTAATACTAGTCCATTTTGGGCAAATTTGCCCATTATGTAAGAAAGAAGCTGCTGACTTTTTAGACCGTTTGGTCAGCTCAGATGTTCTGAAACCCAGCCGGAGACAGACTGTAAGGCCGAATCGAGCGCTGTTGCATCACTGCCGCCGGCTTGCGCAAAGTCTGGCCGACCACCACCCTTGCCACCCACTTGCTCCGCAATAGGCTTGATCAAATCACCCGCTTTCACACGGTCGGTGTTGTCCTTGGTGACGCCGGCTGCCAGCCGAACGACTCCATCATCGACCGATCCGAGTACGACAATCGCGCTCTGCAGCTTGTCTTTGTAGCGATCAACCGCGTCGCGCAGGGTTTTGGCATCTGCGCCGTCAATACGTGTCACCAGCAGCTTGATGCCCGCGACATCCTCAACATTCAGGGACTGGTCGTTTGACCCGCCCGTGATTAACGCCTGTTTCGCCGCGGCCAGATCCTTCTCGAGCTCCTTATTGCGCTTCAGGAGCTGCTCGACCTTGTTGCCAATTTGATCCGGCTGACTTTTGAGCAACGAGGCAATGTTTTGCAGTGATTTTTGCTGCTCATCGATCAAAGCAACGGCGCCCTTGCCGGTTACTGCTTCGATTCTGCGCACACCAGAGGCGACACCACCCTCCGAAGTTATCCTGAACAACCCGATATCACCGCTGCGATCAACATGCGTACCACCACAAAGTTCGACTGAAAAATCGCCAAAGTTGAGCACCCGCACGCTGTCGCCGTACTTCTCGCCGAACAGCGCAACCGCCCCTGACTCGATCGCATCGTCGTAGCTCATCACCTTTGTATGGGCCGCCACGTTCTGACGCACTTGTTCATTGACGAGATCTTCGATGGCCTGCAATTCGTCGTCACTCACGGCCTCAAGATGAGAAAAGTCGAAGCGCAGTCGATCCGGTGCAACCAATGAACCCTTCTGCTGCACGTGATCGCCGAGCACCGAACGTAAAGCTGAATGCATCAGGTGAGTAGCCGAATGATTCAGGCGAACGGCCTGGCGACGCTCTGCATCAACTATAGCCTCAACAGATTCACCGACAGCAAACTCACCTTCTTCGACCTGCCCAAATTGCACAATGGCGTCGCCACTCTTTTGCGTATCCGAGACATTAAAGATCTTGCCGTCGCTAACCAAAATTCCAGCGTCGCCGATCTGGCCGCCACTTTCAGCGTAGAACGGCGTCGCCGACAATACGATGGCACCCTGTTCGCCATTGGCGAGCGCATCGACTGCAGCGCCATCTTTGAATATGGCGACCACTTCACCACTACCATCGGTACCCTCGTAGCCGAGGAAGTCAGATACAGCGTCCGTTTTAATTGCATCGCCGCTCGCGGCACTGAATTTGCTCGCCGCCCTCGCTCGATCACGTTGTCCGGACATCGCCTCTTCAAAACCCGCCTGATCCACGGTCAGACCGCGCTCGCGCGCGATATCCGCCGTCAGGTCGACTGGAAAGCCGTAGGTGTCGTATAGCTTGAACGCAACCTCGCCCGGAATTTCCTTGCCCGTGAGCTTCGCGATCGCAGACTCCAAAATCTCCATACCCTGATCCAGCGTCTCGGCAAATCGTTTTTCTTCCTTTTGCAGTACTTTCTCAACATGCGCCTGGGCGCCAGCCAGTTCCGGATACGCATCACCCATTTCTTTAACGAGTGGCGCCACCAGTTTGTAGAAGAATGCATCGTCGGCACCGAGTTTCTTGCCGTGGCGAACCGCGCGACGAATGATGCGCCGCAGCACGTAACCACGACCTTCATTACCGGGCAGCACGCCATCGCAGATCAAGAATGAGCACGCGCGAATATGGTCCGCGATGACATTCAACGAATTCGAACCGTCACGTTTTACGCCCAGCGTTTCAGCAACAGCAGAAATCAAGTTACTGAACAAGTCGATGTCGTAGTTTGTGTGCACACCCTGCATGACTGCGGCAATACGCTCGAGCCCCATGCCGGTATCGACCGATGGCTTGGGCAATGCCGTCATTTCTCCATCCGCCGAGCGATCAAACTGCATGAAGACGAGATTCCAAATCTCGACGTAGCGGTCACCGTCTTCGTCGGGACTTCCCGGCGGACCGCCGGCAACATCGCTGCCATGGTCGTAAAAAATCTCGCTGCACGGACCGCAGGGGCCTGTGTCACCCATGGACCAGTAATTGTCTTTCTTGCCAAGCCGCGAGAACCGCTCCGGATCGACCTTCATTTCTTTCAACCAAATGTCGGCCGCTTCATCGTCTTCCTCGTAGACGGTGACCCAAAGCCGCTCAGGGTCGAGCCCCAGGTTGACAGTCAGAAAGTCCCAGGCGTACTGAATTGCTTCACGCTTGAAATAGTCGCCGAAACTGAAGTTACCCAGCATTTCGAAAAACGTGTGATGCCGCGCGGTATAGCCAACATTCTCCAGGTCGTTGTGCTTGCCGCCAGCTCGAACGCACCGTTGCGACGTTGCAGCTCTATTGTAGGCGCGCTGGTCAGAGCCCAGGAAAACATCTTTAAACTGCACCATGCCGGCATTGGTAAACAACAGGGTGGGATCATTGCCTGGAACCAGAGGAGAGCTCGCGACAACCTCGTGTTGCTGGTCACCGAAGAATTCCAGGAATGCCTGGCGCAACTCATTGCTGGTCATGGATTTCATGGGGGGATTCTATGCTTATTCGGCTTAAGCCGAAAC